>JAHEBI010000132.1 GCA_024642325.1 Eudoraea sp.
CTGGGAAAGGATAAAATTACGAGATTTGAAGGGTGGTGGGGGACCAAAAAGGAGACACGTTTTTTAATGAAACAGGAATTTGAGCCCATTTCCACTGCAGATGCATGGCAATTGAGTAACCCTCCGATATTGGCATTGGCACCTTATCTCGCTTCTTTGGCGCTATTTGAGGAAGTAGGAATGGACGCTTTGATAGAAAAACGCAATAAAATAGTAGCTTATCTTGAATTTATCCTGCACGAGATTGATAGTCAAGTTGCCAGTAGTTTCGAAATTATTACACCTGCGGAAAGAGGTTGTCAATTATCTGTCTTGCTGCATGGAGAAGGCCGGTCATTATTTGATTATCTGATGGAAAATGGGGTAGTAACAGATTGGCGGGAACCTAATGTAATTCGACTTGCTCCGGCACCATTTTATTGTAGCTTTGAAGACATGTATACCTTCGGGCAAATTTTAAAAACCGGGATACTTGGTAACGCTCCAATATGAAGATAAGGTTTTATGAAATTGGAACATGTAGCCATATGGACCCACAAACTGGAATCACTTAAAAATTTTTATGTCAGATATTTTGGAGGTAAGGCCAATACTAAATATGATAACCCTGATAAAGGATTTCAGAGCTATTTTCTAACTTTTGATTCCGGGGCAAGGTTAGAACTGATGTATAAGCCTGATATTCCGGAAAAGAACAATGACGCTGAGGAGAAAGAACACTTGGGAATTACTCATTTGGCCTTTGGCTTGACGGCATGTCTGAAGTTGATGAAAAAAGATGGCTACAAAATCCTGAGTGGACCAGGAAAAACGGGGGATGGATATTATGAATTTGAAGCTCTGGATCCCGATAATAATCGTTTGGAAGTAACCACATTGTTTATCGAATGATTGTATATTTGTGGCCTTTATCAGAAGGTGACTTATGAGTTCTCTTAAACTAATCATTTCAAATCCCAGATATTTCGGGCCTGCCTGGGTTTTTGCCAGCTTAAATATTTTATTTGGAACCTGGGCTATTTATATACCTTCCGTTAAAGCAGATCTGGGGATAAACAAGGCCACACTTGGAATTGCCATTTTTTTTCTTTCACTGGGAGTTTTTATGATTTTTCCATTAGCTTCAAAAATCATAAATAAAATAGGCGTTGGCAGAGCGACCTCTATTGGCGTTTTCATAAGTTGTATCGCTGCTTTATTTCCCTTAATGGCACCGGGTTTTGTAAGCCTTGCCATAGCCCTTTTATTTTTTGGGGCCACTAATGGATTTACCGATATTTCCATGAATACCCTGGTCACTGAAATTGAAAAGGAGGATAAACAGAAGTTTATGTCGGCCTCACATGGCTTTTTTAGCCTTGGTGGCGTATTGGCAGGCCTGGGAAGTTTTTTAATTCCCGTAATTGACAATAGGGGGTTGCATATGTTATTAGCCGTCTTCTTGGTGCTCTCCGTGAATTTTATTTTTTATAAGCGCTATTACAAGGTGGTGGCTGCTCCAATTGAAAAAGAAGCTTTTAGCTTTAAAATTTTCAAACCTCTGCTACTTCTGGGTGTTGTATCATTTGTTATTATGGGTAGCGAAGGGGCAATAGTGGATTGGAGTGGATTATTTTTAAAGGAAGTCAGCCTTGCGCCTGAGGCAATATGGGGAGCCGGATTTTTAGGATTTCAGGTTTTTATGACGCTTGGACGTTTTTTAGGGGATGCTATTAGTTCCAGAATTGGATCGGTTAAAATAGTGGCATTGGGATCTGTAATAGCGGTGATCGGTTATTTTATGGTCCTTACAACAGAAATGTATTTGGCCATTGCTGGGTTTGCACTTACCGGCCTGGGGTTTTCCGTAATTGTCCCTGAACTATTCAGAATTGGAGGTAATGTTAAAGGGGTAGAATCTTCTCAGGGAGTAGCATTTATTGCCGGAAGTGGATATTCAGGCTTTCTGGTTGGTCCTGTTATTCTGGGTTTTATAGCAGAAGAATTCTCCTTAAGCCTAAGTTTTATTACTTTATTGGTCTGTTCCGCTGTGGTTTTGGGTGCTACTTTCCTGCTGAAAAGAAAGAAACCCCATTAGTAACCATTTTAACTTAATTAACTTCAATCTTTGTAAAGTATAATTTAAAATTTCCTTCAGCGTTTTTATGTGTCCTGGCTAATTTAAGTCCATTAATATCCACATATTCCTCCCAGGTGGCTGTAAGCGAGGCTTCTGCCTGATTTCCTCTTCGAAATGTCCATTCCTTTATAATGTAATCATCTTCAAAATAAAAATCATACGCATCTCCCGGTGTGTAACCTCCCTCGCCGGTATATACAATGGTTAGTTTTTGCATAGGCGTCTTGGCAATTGGCGCTTCTGAGGTATCTGAGTATTCATAGGTGAAGTTTCCTTTATCCCAGACAAGATTATAAGGTGCCAAAAACCAGTATTTATCATTAATAAAACCGGCATCAACTTTTGCAGTAACGGTGTCTATTTGCTTACGGTTATAACTGGTGGTCTCACCGGCCGATACAAGAGTAACCTCATTTTTCTTCGTATTCCAAATCCAATCGCGCTCAAAATGTGTGGTGTCCCGGTCAACATTAAAGGTAAATTTTAATTCTTCTACATTTTTCCAATTTTCCAGACCATGGGCATAGGCAATTTTTTCAGGAACGGTTTGTTCAATATTTACTGAAACTGCAGTGTTTTTTGGATCGGTTTTACAGCTAATTACAAGCATTATGAGTAGTGTTGCAGGAAGGTGAAGAATTTTCATAATTATGTTTTTTCAAATATAATAGCTTTTCACTTCAAAATATACATAAATCCATGGGTTTATTGGAGTATGAAATCCCAATAAAATGATTAATTTTGGTTTTTAACAAAAAGTACAAAATGAGTTCAAAAAAGGGAAAAGTACAAGAAGCTATTGATGAAAAGTTATTGGAAGAAAGAAAAGTATTTCTATGGGGGATGGTTGATGATGATTCCGCAAAACATGTAATTGATCGTCTTTTATTTCTTGATATGCAGAATAAAAAGGAAATACAGTTAGTAATAAATAGCCCCGGGGGTTATGTTACCTCAGGTTTTGCAATTTACGATACTATAAAATCATTGAAAAGTCCGGTTTCTACGGTTTGTAGTGGTCTGGCAGCATCAATGGGATCGATTTTACTATCTGCGGGTAAAAAGGGCAGACGTTTTATTCAGCCACATGCGAGGGTTATGATTCATCAGCCTAGTGGTGGAGCCAGGGGACAGGCCTCCAATATTGAAATACAGGCTAAAGAAATAATTAAGACCAAGGAAATTGGTGCTAAAATATTAGCGGAAAACTGCGGGCAGCCCTATGAAAAGATTATGAAAGACTTTAACAGGGATTATTGGATGGATGCCGAAGAATCTATGGCATATGGAATAGTGGATGGCATAATAGAATAGAATATTGCCATTTTACATAAAAGGAAAAAGACCTTTGTATAATTAAATATAAAGGTCTTTTTGTATATATAGACGCCTCGGCGGAAAATGCTATGTACGTTATATATACGAAAAATAGTATGCATTCAGATCTTTATTTGAGGCTAAAAAGTATTAAAAACAATATTTTTGGTCATGTAGTGGAGAAGTTCTCATATATTGAAATTATTTAAATTAGGGGCAAAAATAACGAACCTTAACTCTGGCTCCGAAAGACAGCTATAAAAGGAAACTTAATTTTAGTACATTTACTTCTAAACTTAGTCCTTCCACCGACTTAAATTATGAGGCAAACTCCAAAAGACATCGCTATTATAGGTTCCGGTTTAATAGGGTCTTTATTGGCGATCTACCTTAGAAGATTGGGACACAAAGTTACCGTGTTTGACCGGCGTCCGGATATTAGAACCATTGAATTTTCGGGACGTTCCATAAACCTTGCCATGAGCGATAGGGGTTGGAAAACCTTGCGTGAGGTAGGAATTGAAATGGAGATTAAGAAGATAGCCATACCGCTTTATAAACGTGCAATGCATGTAGATAACAAACCCATTTACTTTCAGAATTACGGAAAGGAAAAGGAGGCAATCTGGTCCATTTCCAGAGGGCTGCTCAACAGAAAAATGATTGACCTGGCAGAGAAGGAGGGGGTCAGTTTTAGATTTAATGAAAAAGTATGGGATATTGATTTGCCTGATGCGAGGTTGTACACGGGTGCAAATGAAAAGAGTGAATGGAAAACCTATGACTATGATATGGTGTTCGGATGTGATGGTGCATTTTCCAGAATTCGTCACAAAATGCAACGCAGAAGCCGATTTGATTATTCACAGGATTTTATTGATGTTGGTTATAAAGAACTTACTATTCCGTCTAACGAGGATGGGACACATAGGCTGGATAAAAACTCCTTTCACATCTGGCCCAGAGGTAATTTTATGTTTATAGCCATGCCTAACATGGATGGTAGTTTTACCTGCACGTTGTTTTTGCCATTTGAAGGTGAGATATCCTTTGAGAGTATCAAAACTAAAGCCCAGGCACAGGAGTTTTTCAAAACTTATTTCCCTGATGTTATAAAGGAAATGGATAATCTGACTGAAGATTTCTTCAAAAACCCTACCAGTGCCATGGTTACTATGAAATGCTACCCCTGGACATATTGGGATAAGGTAGCACTCGTGGGTGATTCCGCACATGCCATAGTGCCTTTTTATGGACAAGGAATGAATGCCGGTTTTGAAGATATTTTTATCTTAAATAAATTAATGTCCAAATATGGAGATGACTGGGAACATATTTTTCAAGAGTATCAGAAGTCGAGAAAACCTGACGCAGACGCAATAGCCGAATTGAGTTATAGAAACTTTATTGAAATGAGCAGCAAAACAGCTGACCCTCGATTTTTGTTGCAAAAAAAAATAGAAAAACATTTTGCTATAAAATATCCGGACAAGTGGATTCCGGCTTATTCCCGGGTTACCTTCTCCGATCAGCCATATTCTGAAGCTCTGGCCATAGGCGATGAACAGGAAAGAATTATGCAACAGATTATGCAAATCCCGGATATTGAGGAGAAATGGGATAGTATGGAGGTAGAAGACAAGATGTTAGAGCTGCTTAATGAAAATTAAACAGGATATATAATTTTGTTCCTCACCTCACCAGGTCAGCCTTTATATTTACTTAGTTGTACATCCCAAATGTGGAGCTCTTTCCCGGTATTTGTTACAGGAAGCATTCCTTTTTCCGCCAAAATTTCATCAGCTCGAGTTGGAAAATCCTTTTAGTTGTATTGCCAGAACAAAAAAGCCACCTGTAGACAGGTGGCTTTTATACTCGGCATATAATTCGATTAGATCTTAGAAAACATTTTGTGCATCTTCTGTTGCTCTTCTTCAGCCAATACAGGATCTACCAGAATCCTACCGCTGTGTTCATCAGTAATTATCTTTTTCCTGGACGCAATTTCTACCTGTACCTGCGGCGGTATTGTAAAGAAAGACCCTCCTGAGGCTCCCCTTTCGATCGGTACAACTGCTAAGCCGTTTTTTACGTTATTTCGGATTCGCTTATAAGCTTGTACTAATCTGTCTTCTATTTGTTTTTCAAATTTTTCAGATTTGGCCAATAGCGCTTTTTCCTCCTTGTCAGTTTCTGCAAGAATGGCATCTAATTCACTTTTTTTATGCTTTAAGTGAGACTCACGTTCTGAAAGTCTTTCTTTAGTCTCACTAATAACTTCCTTCTTTTGCTCAATTTGAACTTTGAATTCTTTTATATTCTTTTCAGCTAGTTGTATTTCCAATTCCTGGAATTCAACTTCTTTGGCAAGTGAATTGAACTCTCTGCTGTTTCTAACATTTTTTTGCTGATCAGCATATTTTTTTATAAGAACTTTCGCCTCTTCAATCAGATTCTTTTTAGCACCGATTTCATAATTGATGGTTTCCAAATCGGTCTTTAACTTATCCATCCTTGTTTTTAGTCCAAGTACTTCATCTTCCAGATCTTCTACTTCAAGAGGTAATTCACCACGAACATTTCTTATTTCATCAACTCTGGAATCTATCAATTGCAAATCATATAATGCTCTTAATTTGTCCTCCACGGTTACTTCTACTTTTGTTGCCATATTTAATAATACTTGATTGGATTTGTTATACTCTCTGATAAAGAGATTGCAAAATTAGGCATTTTTTTTGTAAGATAGTCAACCAATAAATTTTTTGTAAACTGCTCTGATTCATAGTGCCCTATATCTGCCAGCAGCAATTTGTTTTCCGCTTCAAAAAACTGATGGTATTTAATGTCTGATGTAATAAAAATATCTGCACCTGAGTTTTTTACAGCTGTTATAGCGAAAGCACCACTCCCACCTAAAACTGCTACTTTACGAATTTTTTTACCTAAAAAAGCCGAGTGCCTTATACAGGGAATATTCATTTTGTTTTTAATAATCGAGAGAAAATCCTTTTCATCCAGAGGTAGTTCCAATTCGCCAATCATTCCCATGCCAATTTGTGAATTCACATTGTCCAAGGTGCTTATTTCATAAGCCACCTCCTCGTATGGATGGTGATCAAATAAAGCTGTCAAAACATTTTTTTCTTTGCTTTTTGGAAAAGTAACGTTGATTTGAGTTTCTTCTTCCAAATGTAGTTCACCCATTTTGCCTATTACAGGATTAGCATTTTCCCCGGCTTTATAGCTGCCTGTACCATCTACTGTAAAGCTGCATTCACTATAATTCCCTATGCTTCCGGCCCCGGCCTTAAAAAGCCCATCCATTAGTATTTTTGAATGCGTTCTCGGTATATAAGTGGTTAATTTTTTTATGGTTCCCTTTTGCGGGATTAAAATCCTGGTATTTTTAACCTCCAGTACTTCGCAAATTTTGGCATTTACTCCTTCAATTGCATTGTCTAAAGCAGTATGAAGGCAATAAATGGAAATATTATTTTGTACAGCTTTTATAAC
>JAHEBI010000133.1 GCA_024642325.1 Eudoraea sp.
TTCTAAAGAAGGATAATTAGCGGACCTTTCAGCTTCTTTTACCTGTGCGAGTGAGGCCCAGCGTTCTGAACCTAATTTGGTTATTTGCTGTGGTGTCCGGACACCTGCGACTACATCTTCTCCCTGGGCGTTTATTAGATATTCCCCATTAAAGACATTCTCCCCGGTTCCTGCATCTCTTGTAAAGCAAACCCCGGTTCCGGAATTATTCCCCATATTCCCGTATACCATAGCCTGGACATTAACAGCTGTACCCCAGTCTGCGGGGTAGCCATGCATTTTCCTGTAATAAATGGCCCTGTCGCCATTCCAGCTATCAAATACAGCCATAATGGCGCCCCATAACTGATCCCAGGGGTCCAAAGGAAAATCGTGACCCGTTTGTTTTTTTACCGCATCCTTGAAGTCATAAACCAAATCCTTTAAATCCTGGACGGTAAACTGGGTGTCTAATTCTATATTTCGCTTGTCTTTAAGATGCTCCATGATTTCCTCAAAAGGATCAATGTCTTCCTTGGTTTCAGGTTTCATCCCAAGGACAACACCACCGTACATTTGAATAAAACGGCGATAGGAATCCCAGGCGAAGCGTTCATTCTTTGTTTTTTGTGCCAAACCGGTTACCACCTCATCATTAAGCCCCAGGTTTAATACGGTATCCATCATACCAGGCATAGAAACACGAGCACCGGACCTAACTGAAATCAATAAAGGATTTTGAGCATCTCCAAATTTAGTTCCCATAATCCCTTCTAGATATTTAACAGAATGCTTGACTTCTTCCTTAATGATTTGAACAACCTTATTTTTGCCCAATTCATTATATTCAGTACAAACCTCCGTAGTGATTGTAAATCCGGGCGGTACGGGAATGCCAATTGCGCTCATTTCTGCAAGATTCGCACCCTTGCCACCTAACAGGTTTTTCATTTTACTGTTGCCATCTGCTTCTTTATTTCCAAACCTGTAAACTCTTGTTTTTACTTCGGATATCGTTTCCATGGGATTACGCTTTTATTTATAATTCAACATCGAATTTAGGTCCATTATGGCTCCGATTTTATGACATATATCATAAATATGAAAATCGCGACCATAATGTAATTAATGTTACAAATCACTTAGGTGCTGAACCTCGATAGGTATAATGTAAATAAGGTGTAGAAAGGACACTTTTACTAATGATTACGTCAAATTTCTTTTTTTAGTAATCCAATATCAATACGTAAATGGTTACATATAGTCCTCTATAATGAAGGTGTTTGGTTTTGGTGAGGTACAATACGAAAATATCATTGCATTTTTGTAACCTCTATACACTGCTTCTAACCCTGTAAGTCTTTCTAAAAAAGGCAAGGAAATAATAGAAAGGTAAAAATATGCCGCTATTCCAGTATCCGTTTCAAAGAAGCTTATCCAGAAGGTACTTTAAAGCATTGCTAGCTCTATTACACAGAATCGTAAAAGATTCTATAATTATAGCATGCAATTAAAGCCGTCCGGACTTTTTTATTTGCTTATAATTGTATTTATCAATTTAGCTTATTAATTATGACATTTCCCATTTCATAATTTTGGTTGAAGATCTTTAATGGATTGGTCTGTTGGTCGTTCATAACATAGGAAATCAGGAACGTTAAAGGCAATTAGATCATTTACTAACTATATTTTAAAGTCTTATTGCTATCTTAGATAGTAAATAATAAAAATACAGAAGGTAAAATTTAGCAATGAATTATAAATGAGCACGAATAATAAAGTATTTCAATTGCTGGGATTCGAAAAAGATTGGGTATGTATCCTAAACGACATTATTAGGTATAATTGTAAAAAACCATTAAAAATAGAGGTCTTCCCCAATATAGATATGGAAATTAAAGCAGCCGACAGATTGCAACCCATTTCCTTCGAGGTTAAAAGGATGCAGGAGATTAATTCTATTTCGCCAGTATTTTTTGGAGTGAGTGGTGCACGAAACAAATATAAAATACACCAGGATTTTTTACCGTATTTAAAGAATGAGGAATATTCCAACTTGATTGCTAAATCCTCTATTATTAGCGCAAGTAATATTTTAAGTAAGGCAGTGTTTATAGATCACCTTTGCGTATTAAGCTCACAAACCTCTATTGGTTTTGGGGTACATATAAAGCGAAGTTCTACAATTGGGCACCATAATACAATTGGAGATTTCACCGACATTAATCCAGGGGTTGTAACCTCGGGAAATGTCCATATAGGACGTGGATGCGAAATAGGAGCGGGGGCTATTTTAAAGAATAATGTAACCATCGGTGAAAATACATTTATTGGCATGGGTAGTGTTGTAACTAAAGATATTCCGGCAAACAGTATAGCCTATGGAAGTCCTTGTAAGGTAATAAGGCCAAATAATTTATGGAATATATAATTGTCCATAACCAAATAAATGAACTTCCAATTTAATTTCCATTTTTTAGAATGCTTTCGATGCTATTATTTACTGCAATATAATATCACTATCAATATGCGATTTTTTAATGTAAGGCTTTGTCAATATTTGGCTTAATTTCCCATTTTTGGTTCAAATAATCGCTTATTCAAGATACAGTGGTGTTTAAAGAGCAGCCAGTTCTTTTCTTTAAAGAACCATTACGTATATACGCAATTCTATCATTTCCTGTATTGTAGACAAACTTAATGGAAAATGTAGTACTTCATATTTTTCAATGAGGTCACTTATTTCCAAAAACTCCTGGAGCAAAGGTTCATTTGTTGGGGTGTTATCATTAACAATATCTATTAATTCATCCAATCGAAGATTAGACATTACCTATACGTCTTGTGTTATCGATTTTTCCATGATGTTATAATTTGCCGGTATTTATCAATCTATCATGCTCCCTATGATTCCATACCCATTCTATCAGTTTTCTTTTGATATAAACCTCAGGATAGTGACGATTCGAAAATGGTTAACTTTTATATTTAAAACATATCTGGCATTTTCAAAATTGTCGGTAGAATTAATAAATTTTTAAATCATCGAATCCTTCCAACTTTGCTTTTTATTAGTTCTTTAAAATCAGTTTTCTTAAACATTTAAGGTATAAAACTCATTTTTTAAACATTTAAGTTTCAATACTTAAAATTAATGTAGTAGTGGGAAAAACATTGTTAAACGTTTTTTTTTTGCAATATACCGACATGTCAGTTGTACTTTAAATAATTGGAATACCTTTATTTTGAGTTTTAAAAAATTGATTTTTAATTTTATGATTGTTTATTATGATAGAATCAAATGTGATATGCCCCTCCTGCAAAAAAAGTAGTATTAATGATCGCTACCAAACTTTCTGGATGTGTAGTGAATGTGGTGAGAAATATTCTTGTGTAAGTGGCATTCCAAAGCTTTATGTAGAAGATTCTCTGGGTAAGTCAGATAAGGGACTTAGAGATAAAGTTTATAAGTATATGGCATGGTTTTATAATTTTTGGAACCCTTTTTTCATGCTTCCGGTTAGACCAATAAAAATATCTCTTAAATATTGGATTGTATATTTTCTATTAGTGTTTTCCTTTATTTTCATGATCTACAATTTGATAGATTTGATTGCATATCGTGGCATTGATGACGTAAATAGCTATGATTTTTTATTATTTGCGGCTTTGGTAATTTTTATTTTTGTGTTTTCAAAACAACAGCGATATGCTTATTTGCTTTTGCTTGCTATTCCCATAAAAATTATTCTTGCGATTCGGAAATTTGTTCCTGAAAAAAGCGTCTCTTCTGTTCACGATGAGTTTCTAAAAGATTATCTGGAGTCAGATAAAAGATTAAAAATGCTTGATATTGCCAGTGGTACTGGCCATGCATTTTTACGTGGTTATTTGAATCTGAATGCAGATTACACAGCAGTTGACCTCTCTGAGGGTATGATTGTACAGGGAAGGGATTTAATGAGTAAACAGAAGGCTCCCGTAGATTTCATTCTAGCTGACGCC
Organism: Eudoraea sp.; assembly: GCA_024642325.1. Classification (GTDB taxonomy): domain Bacteria; phylum Bacteroidota; class Bacteroidia; order Flavobacteriales; family Flavobacteriaceae; genus Eudoraea. The sequence goes on from JAHEBI010000133.1 coordinate 3,985, forward strand.
ACCAATCTTCCTTTTAAATCCGGGACATTTGATATTTGCACAAATTATGGGGCATTTAATGGATTTGCTGATACAAAAAGTGCTCTGAAGGAAATGATTAGAGTCACTAAAAATGGAGGAAAAATCCTTATTTTTGATGAACAAGAGTATCCAGAGTCCACATGGTTAGAACATTTGTATTATGAAAAGGTGTTTGCCTGTTACAATACTCTTGCAGGAAGCCCTATTGACTTGCTTCCGGAAGAACTTGAAGATATGGAGGTACATCAGCTGTATGAGTTTGTTTATGTTTTTACTGCCAGAAAAAAGAAGGTGGAAATCCAGAACGAAACAGATAGCATTTTGAAGGTCGGAAAGAAAATGATATTAAAATAGGTTAAATCAAATTAATAATGGGAGTCTAAAACTAAATTTTTAGATAGGTTTAGTTGTAATACGTATATTTATTTACTTACAACCAACTTTTGACTTTCAATTAGTTTGTTATTTTTCTTATAATCAAGTAATATATCCCACTTTGTAAATATGAGATTTAAAAACATTTTTCTTTTATAAAACTCATTATTTGTTTTCCTTGCTAATCATATAGATAGGTTCAAAAATGTGAATAGTTTGATAGTATATTCGGACGTGTCAACGCAGGATTCGGATATTTTACAAAGAGATTTGGTTTTAAAGAACTTTCAGATCAGAAATGCTTAGTGTTGGAATTGGCCATTATACAGACTGTCAATTTCTTGTTCAGTCAGACCTCTATTATAAATTCTTACTTCATCTATTTTGCCGTGAAAGAATTTTGGCACATCTCTGCCAGCAAAACTTAGACCAATCCTAAAAATACTGTTTTGGGGTATCTTGCTAAGATGGGGTCTGTCATGTCCGCCCTTAAATGATTGAGCAATTCCGTCAATATATAATTCTACATTTTTGTCTGAATAAATAGCAACTAAATGATACCATTTATTGTATTTAAAAGTACTGTCACCTTTTACACTTGTGCTATCTTTTTCACGAGCACTCGCATGATGAGCTTGAAAACGGGTGTCTGCATCTGTTCGCACTCTTAGTTGTAAAGTTCCGGATGTTTTTTTGCCAAATCCCAGCCCTGAAAAATTGTTGTTTTTGGATATTTGTTGTGGATAAATCCAGGCAGAAATTGAAATGGTGTCCTGTGAGGAAACGTCTAAAATAGAACCACAGTGTATAAAATCATAGATTCCATTAAAAAAATAGGCTGAATTACTATTTCCAAATCTGTTGGTTGTTAAGGTAGCACCGTGAACTTGTCCATGGCAATTATTTGAAGAAAGATCATTTGCATGGCCATTAAATGAATAATAGGCAATTAAGCCATCATTTAAGGTAGATTGAACTATGCAATTCATTGTTTGTTTTTTGCCTGGTTCTGCTTCGGTAATCTTGTTTCTTTACTCCAAATACTTACGGTAAATACTTAATCCAGTCCTTTTTTCAAAACTATTTGTTCTATCAACCGTAAGTTGGGGATTAATAGATTCATTTTCAGTCATTCCTCTAAGTCGGTAATGTAAGTTTGCTATGTGAATGACCTTTAAACATAACAAATTTACTGCATTTGCTTATCATTTTCAATATATTCCACACATTATTTCAATATTAATCCATAACTATCAATATCATTCCATTACTAAATATTATAAATAATAGGCTTATATTTTGTGGTTATAGATGTTGTGGCATATTTAGCATAGGTTTTGTGCAGTTGCATGTTGTAAAAGTCTGATACCCAACTCAACAAAGAGTATATCTATGGCATACAAGGGTTACTTTGAATTAGCTCATTGTCCACTATATTACAAAATAAAAAATATATTATAAGATAGAAATAATAGTCGTATCTAGCAATAAATAATCACTTTTAGTATGTTTCCTATTGCCTTATTATAGTGATTACTTTCCGATACATAATATAATATAGTCTGATAATCAATAAGTTATGCTATTGAGGTACAAATGGGGTACAAATGAGTTGCAAATCTGTGAACTAGAGAATTATAAACTAGATAATAAAAAGTCTCTTAGCTTGTATATTGTAAGAAAAAACGATATATTAGGTGGTATAACACTACAAGTTCATACTAAGTGGTATAATGACATAAAATAGTAAGTTATGGAACCTATAGATCTCGCCAAACTCGCACCGGACCATTTGACAAAGGCTATTGCTGAATCGGATGGTCAGACAGTAACCGTTTCTGGCTATGTACGAAGCACTGACAAAGCTACAATCTCAATTTGCATGAACCGGACGAGTCGTTCATACACCGAGTACCCACGTTCGTCTGTCGTGGCGGCTTTCAGAGACGACGAAGAGTCAACGAAAGTAACACTTCTGGTTGCGAGTGATGCCGAGGTAAGAATCGTCAGGCATGCTCGGGCTAGTGAGAGTTACGGAGCGTGGGCATGTGGATATCCGGACATCGGCGTTCAAGAGGCACGCCCCTTAGGCTCTATTCATCCTGCGCTTGCAGCATTGGCCGCAGAGATGCGGGCCGTCAAGGACTTTCTGAAAAAGAGTTCGGACAGACTGAAGTGCGACCTGAAGCGACATGATAATATAATCGAGGGGAAAGATCCTGAGAAAACCGCCCTCGAATACCGAAACTGCCTAAGCGGCTTCCCACCTGAGGACCCAAATATTCCTTTTGGCCGTCCCCTCTAGATGGAAAAATGTAGACTCAACGAGCCAAGTTGGCAAAATAATTTGGATTGTTTTAAGCGTTAATTGCAAGAAACTTCTTCGCCTATAAAACTAATGCTATAAGGAGTTATTTTCGTTGTCAGCTACTTTTTTAAATATCTATCCACAACTACTTCTGTGAGTCCTTTCCAGTTTTCAAATGATGATTTTGTCCATACTATTTAG
>JAHEBI010000134.1 GCA_024642325.1 Eudoraea sp.
AAATAAATAATTCGGTAATATTTGGATATTCCAGCAAAGGGCATGATGGTTATTTGGGAAATTCTGTTTTAGGAGAGTGGTGCAATATTGGAGCAGATTCCAATAATTCAAATTTGAAGAATAATTACGCCAAAGTACGCTTGTGGAATTATGCCACTGAAAAATTTGAACATACAGGGCTTCAATTTTGTGGACTTATGATGGGGGATCACAGTAAGACAGCTATTAATACGATGTTTAATACGGGAACAGTTATTGGAGTTAACGCAAATATCTATGTGCCGGGCTTTCCAAGAAATTTTGTTCCCAGCTTTAGTTGGGGGGGAGCCTCCGGGTTTACTACCTATCTGCCAAAGAAAGCCTTTGAGGCTGCCGAAGTAATGATGGCAAGAAGAGGAGTTATTTTTGACGAAAAGGACGCAGATATTCTGAACCACGTTTTTGAGGTTACAGCGAAGTACAGGAACTACTAAACATAAAATGCCAACTAAATACAAAAAATCCAATCTTAGGACATATTAAGGGGTTTATGTGTTTTCCAAACTGCTGTCTATTCAATGATTTGCCTTAATTTTAGATATATTTGCGGTCTATAATCAGGCATTTAGCTGTTATAATGAAGAAGAAAGTAGCTTTTTACACACTTGGTTGCAAACTTAACTTTTCTGAAACCTCTACCATAGCCAGGGGTTTTGAGAACAAAGGCTACGATCGTGTGGATTTTGCCGATCATGCGGATATGTACGTCATAAATACTTGTTCGGTTACGGAGAATGCGGATAAGCGTTTTAAGACACTTGTAAAACAAGCCCAGAAAAGAAACCCGGATGCTTTTATTGCAGCCATTGGTTGTTATGCACAATTGAAGCCACAGGAGTTGGCAGATATTCATGGGGTGGATCTGGTTTTGGGCGCTACTGAAAAGTTTAAGATAACGGACTATATCAATGATCTTTCCAAGAATGATTTTGGAGTAATTCATTCCTGCGAAATTGAAGAGGCGGATTTTTATGTAGGCAGTTATGCCGTTGGAGACAGAACCCGGGCATTTTTAAAGGTCCAGGATGGTTGCGACTATAAATGTACTTATTGCACAATACCCCTGGCACGAGGTATTTCCCGAAGCGATACCCTTGTAAACGTATTGAAAAATGCCAAAGAGATATCTGAACAAAACATTAAGGAGATTGTTCTTACCGGAGTAAATATTGGGGATTATGGTAAAGGGGAATTTGGGAATAAAAAACATGAGCATACTTTTTTTGACCTGGTTAAAGCTTTGGATAGGGTTCAGGGTATTCACCGAATTAGAATATCATCCATAGAACCTAACCTTTTGAAAAACGAAACCATAGATTTCGTTGCAGGCAGTAATGCTTTTGTACCACATTTTCATATCCCTTTGCAAAGTGGAAGTGACGATCTTCTTAAAAAAATGAAAAGGCGTTATCTGACAGATCTCTATGTAGACAGAGTGAAAAGAATCAGGAAAACGATGCCCCATGCATGTATTGGCGTGGATGTTATCGTGGGGTTTCCGGGTGAAACGGATTCCCACTTTTTAGAGACATATAATTTTTTAAACGAGTTGGAGATCTCCTATTTGCATGTTTTTACCTATTCCGAACGCGATGGTACTCCGGCAGCAAATATGTCGCAGGTAGTGCCAAAGAATGTCAGGAGTAAGCGCAGTAAAATGCTAAGGGGCCTCTCAGTAAAAAAAAGAAGGGCGTTTTATGAGAGTGAACTTGGTAAAAAAAGAACTGTATTGTTTGAAAGTGAGAATAAAGAAGGTTATATCTATGGGTTCACTGATAATTATGTAAAAGTAAAAACACCCTGGAACCCTGAATTAGTTAACACTTTGCACGAAGTAACTCTTTCTGATATATATGAAGACGGACTGGTGCAGGTAAATTTTGAATCAAGCGAAGTCTTTGTATAAAAAAACCTCCCGAAAGGAGGTTTGTAAATTTTCAAATCCGGATGCCTACCGGGAGCATTTCCTTATATTGTCTGTTCTTTCTTAAAAAACCTGCAATTTGAGGACTTGTTGGAACCACTCTGAGATTTTGTTCCTGTATCAGGTTCAAAACCGACTTAATAAATTCTTCTTTAAACCCTTCTTGAGATATTTCCTCCGGAATAACCAATTTGGTTAAAAAAACTTTTCTTTCCTGCGAAGAGTATTCAATCTTGGCAAGATGACCATCAACCCTAGTTTCAAATTGTCGTAAGAAACTATTATCCTTAATTGCTACTTCATTCATATAGTATGATTTAAAATGGTTTCAGATAAAAAAATTACGATATTGCATTCATCGTAATTATCCGTAGTGCTAGTCCTTGATTAATTTCCCGATTGGGAATGGGTAATTTAACCAACAGCGTACAAAAGTAACAAAAAAATTGCTAATTTCCTAGTGAAATAAAGAGTTTAGATGAAATGAGTAACACCATTATTCCGGTTTATTTCATGCCAGGGATGGCCACGGGCCCTTCTATTTTTAAAAATATTGAACTACCAAAAGACAAATTTGAAATACATCTGTTAGAATGGTTTATTCCGGAAACAGGCATGACTTTTGAAGCCTACGCCGACAGAATGTGCAGCCAAATCAGACATGAGAAGCCGGTGCTTATAGGCGTATCACTTGGAGGACTGCTTGTACAGGAAATGGCAAAACATATAAAGACGGAAAAGGTGATTATCATATCGAGCATAAAACTTAAATCTGAATTACCTAAACGCCTGCTCTTTGCCAGATACACCAAAATCCATAAATTACTTCCAACTGGCTTGGTAAACAATCTGGAACTACTGGTTAAATATGCTTTTGGGGACGTGGTTACCAAACGGATAGAATTATATGAAGAATACCTGGCTGTAAGAGATAAATACTATATTGACTGGTGTATAGACAAGATAGTGCACTGGAGTCAAATTAGTTACGATTCGGATTTAATTCACATCCATGGAGAAAATGATGCGGTTTTTCCTATTCAATACATTAAGAACTGTCTCATAGTTCCGAAAGGAACTCATACCATGATCATTCACAGATATAAATGGTTTAATGAACGATTGCCTGCAATTATTTTGGAATAAGGGAGTTCTATTTTATACCTTTGATATGTCACTAAATAATTTAATATGAGAATAATCAAGAATTTGCTGATGATATTAGGTGTTGTTTTTGTAATTAGCACCTTAATTTTTGCTGCCCAACAGGGGGATAATTACGGCAATCAATTTCAGGAAAAAGACACTGAAATAAATGATAAAAGTGTTTCCATGGAGTATAGAATTTCAGCTATAGAAATTCCATCAGATTTAAATTTTGCGAACGAGGAAGTACCCCAGGAAGATCCTGAAATAATGGAACGTGTTGACAGGGAATTTTTAGTCAATACGTATTGGCAATCTAATGCGCTGTTGTTAATGAAACGTGCTCACAAATATTTTCCGGTTATTGAGCCCATTTTATCAAAAAATGGTATTCCGGATGATTTTAAATATTTGGCGGTAGCGGAAAGTGGACTTCAAAATGTGGTGTCTCATGCCGGGGCTACAGGATTTTGGCAAATAATGAAGGAAACCGGCCGTGAATTTGGACTTGAGGTAAATGACAATGTTGATGAACGTTACCATCTGGAAAAGTCCACTGAGGTAGCATGCAGGTATTTACAGAAATACAAAGATCAATATGGTAGTTGGACGCTTGCTGCTGCTGCTTATAATGCCGGCCCGGGTTCAATTAATAAATATATGGGCATACAGAAGGCCAATGATTATTACGATTTGTTATTAGGGGAAGAAACAGGTCGTTATGTTTTTCGCATACTGGCCATAAAGGAAATTCTCAGTAATCCTGAAAAATACGGATTTGATATTCAAAATGAAGATCTTTATAATGCAGTACCCACATTTACAGTGGAAGTGGATAAACCTGTACAAAATTTTGCAGATTTTGCTCAGCAATATGAAATCAATTATAAAATTTTAAAACGGCATAACCCATGGTTAAGGGAGCCTCATCTTAATAATGCTTCTGGAAAAACTTATACTTTAGAAATCCCTAATAAGGGATATTATAAGATGTCCAGGTAATTCTTTAGATTTTCTTCATTTGTTGCTGCATCATCTTAATCTGTTCGGTGAGCATATTATTCTTATCAAGCTTTTTAGCTTCCTGAAGGAGGGTTGTAGCTTCTCTTTTACGCCTTTTTTGCATGGCAATGCCCGCCAGACTAAGTTTGGCCATGGCCACATCATAGTCCATGTTTAAACCGAGTTTAAGTGCCTTTCTAAAATATTTTTCAGCCTGGGTCAGATTCTTTTGTGAAAATATTATACCAAAGAGGTAATTGTAATAACCTTGTTGTTTTGGGGTGAGCGAAGCTTCCGGATTCTTTATTTTTTGCAACCACTTTTCTGTTCCCTCCATATCCTGTTTCCGCATCTTAAGAAAGGCAAGCAGAATAAATTCATTCCTGAAATAAAGAAATATAAAAATCAAAGAAAGTAATATCAGAAAAATTCCGTTTCCAATATTGCCCTCTATGAATTGGTAGACGGCATATGCAATAATAAGAGCAGCAATAACCAGTTTAATATTCTTGTTGAACATATTTAGTTTTCTATTAATTCGTAAATAATTGTAGATTTTATGACAGTAGGAATTTCCTGATTACCCATTTGGGTCATAGTGGTAGATCCTTCAACCTGTCCCTGCACGGTCATCTTTTTAACAAAGCCGGTAATGATGTCGGTAATTACGGATGAGTTTTGTGTGCCATTGAGCTGCATTCTTGAAGCGGGCTCAATAACATCCATAACCACAATGGCTTTTCCCTCTATATTAGCGCTGGTTTCAGAAATTTCATTAAGGGTCCAGGTATTTTGTGCCAGAAGCTTACCGGAATATTCATTTTTCCAACTATCACCTGCCCGAACGGGAGAGGCAGGGTATAAGAACGTCATTTGTTTGTAACTATTGGAAAGCGCTTCCGATCCAAATTCTTTTTCCAGGGATTTTTTCATCATGTTTATTGAAAATTCATCTTCCAGGCCAGATGCCTCGGCCATTTTGGACACAAGGCTATCCCCGCCATTTACTTCCAAAATATCACCTGTTCGGGATAAAATAACATGTATAGGCACATCCAGCAGACTATTAAAGATTTTAGATTGCGGGTCATTCTCTTCGTAAATTTTTGCACTGACGTTCATCAATTCACCTTGAATACTCGATATCATTTTTAAGTTAAGGTCTTTGAACATGACATCTATGTTATAGGTATTGGCATTGTCACCCTTCACTTTAAATTCTATTATCCCCATAAGCGTATTGGTGATTTCATGGGTAGCTCCGTCTATTTCCTGGGTAATTATTTGGTTTGCATCCTGTTTAATAGTAAAAACATCGCCTATGGATAGGTTGTATTGCAGCATAGACTGCCCAAATACTGTTGTGTTAATGAACAGATAAACCAATAAATAAGGCAACTTTTTCAACTTTTAATTCAATAATTTTTAAGTTCCCGCAAAAGTACTAAAACTATCCGAAATATTTTTTTAAATCCATTTGTCAAAGCAAAAACTCTTCGTATATTTGCGCCCAGATTTTGCAAAGTCAAAATAAAAAAAACGGTAATGAAAAGAACATATCAGCCATCCAAGCGTAAGAGGAGAAATAAACATGGATTTAGGGAGCGCATGGCTTCAGTAAGCGGACGTAAAGTTATTGCTAGAAGAAGGGCAAAGGGAAGAAAAAAACTTAGTGTATCTTCAGAGCCGAGACATAAAAAATAATGATTAAATATTTTCAAAATAATAAGGTGTTACTTTTTAAAAGTAGCACCTTTTTTTTATTAAGTAAATAATACTATACCTAAAAAAATTAAGAAATGCCAAAACGTAAGGATTTAAAATCAATACTAATAATAGGGTCCGGACCAATAGTAATAGGACAGGCATGTGAATTTGATTATTCCGGTTCTCAGGCTTTGCGCTCACTAAGGGAAGATGGTATTGAGACAGTGTTGATCAATAGTAACCCGGCTACCATAATGACAGATCCTTCTATGGCAGATCATATTTATCTTCTCCCTCTTACCACAAAATCTATTGTTCATATATTAAAACAACATCCCAATATTGATGCAGTTTTACCGACAATGGGAGGACAAACTGCCCTTAATTTGTGTATTGAAGCAGGCGACAAAGGAATTTGGAATGACTTTGGGATTGAAATTATTGGTGTTGATATCGATGCCATTAATATTACAGAAGATCGTGAGAAATTCCGGGAGTTAATGCTCAAAATTGGCATTGGAATGGCACCGCAATCCACTGCTACATCTTTTCTTGAAGGTAAAGAGATTGCACAGGAGTTTGGGTTCCCGTTGGTAATTAGGGCGTCTTATACCCTGGGGGGAGCCGGTGCATCAATTGTATATAAACCGGAAGATTTTGACGAGCTCCTTAGTAGGGGACTTGAAATATCGCCCATTCATGAGGTAATGATAGACAAGGCCCTTATGGGATGGAAGGAGTATGAACTTGAATTGCTGCGTGACAAAAATGATAATGTGGTTATTATTTGTACCATTGAAAATATGGATCCCATGGGTATCCATACAGGAGACTCTATTACAGTTGCACCGGCAATGACCTTGTCTGATCGCACTTTTCAAAGAATGCGGGATATGGCCCTGAAAATGATGAGAAGTATTGGTGATTTTGCAGGTGGATGTAATGTGCAGTTTGCAGTGAGTCCGGATGAGAAGGAAGATATCATAGCTATCGAAATCAATCCAAGAGTATCCAGGTCTTCGGCCCTGGCTTCCAAAGCCACCGGGTATCCTATTGCCAAG
>JAHEBI010000135.1 GCA_024642325.1 Eudoraea sp.
TTGAGTACGCTGCTCAAGTCCCCGCTAAGTCTGGTTGGGGCAGGAAGAACAGATGCGGGAGTCCATGCCAAAGTAATGTATGCTCATTTTGATTTTGAGGAAATCAGGAACTTAACTGAACTGACTTATAGGTTAAATGCTTTTTTACCTGAAGATATAGCGATTCAAAAAATACTGGTTGTCCCCGATAACGCGCATGCCCGCTTTGATGCCCTGGAACGAACTTACGAATATTGGATCGTACAAAAAAAGAATCCGTTTTATAAGGATACGGCACATTATATAAAACAACCTTTGGATATTCCTGCTATGAATAAAGCGGCTTCCATTTTGTTGGAGTATGATGACTTTGAATGCTTCTCTAAATCAAATACGGATGTTAAAACTTATCGGTGCAAGATTAAATCTGCCATCTGGAATTCAGAAGAAGACAAGCTTGTTTTTTCCATTACTGCAGACCGGTTTCTGAGGAATATGGTACGCGCCGTAGTTGGAACTTTGTTGGATGTTGGATTTGGAAAAAAAACTACCGAAGATGTTAAGACTATTATAAAAAACAAGGATCGAAGTGCGGCCGGTGCGTCCGTCCCGGCAAAAGGCTTATATTTGACTAAAGTTTCATACCCTTCAACCATTCTGGAATTTAATGGATAAAGACACCGGTAAAGCATTTGATTATAGACTATTCAAACGAGTTTTAGCTCATACCAAACCTTATAAGCTTACATTTTATGGCGTAGCCTTGTCAGCCATTTTAATTTCTGGCTTTGCGGTATTAACCCCTCTTATTGTTGGCGAAATAATAGACGGCGCAGTCAAACAGGGCGATTCTCAAAAGCTTCTAAATCTTATCCTTGCAATGACCGCCGTACTTCTCGGACAGGTGATCAGCCAACTGCTGTTTAATTATTATGCGAACTGGCTCGGGGAATCTGTAATCAGAGATATCCGTATAAACCTTTTCAAAAAAATGATAGGTTTTAAAATGAAGTATTTTGATAATTCTTCCATTGGCTTGCTGGTTACCCGCGCTGTAGCTGATTTACAGCGTATAGGTGAGATTTTTAGTCAGGGATTTTTTGTAATTGTCTCCGATTTACTTAAAATGATTGTTGTGGCCGGAGTAATGTTGATTATCAATTGGAAACTGGCACTCATTGTTTTTGCCATTCTACCGTTAATTTTATATGCCACCCGTATTTTCCAGCGTGCAATGAAGAAAGCCTTTATAGACGTAAGGGCGGAAGTTTCCAACCTGAATTCCTTCGTGCAGGAGAGGATAACGGGAATGAAGATTGTTCAACTATTTACCAGAGAAAAAATAGAAAGCGATAAGTTTCGGGAAATCAATAAAAAACATATGAATGCCTGGCTTAAAACGGTTTGGTATAATTCTTTTTTCTTTCCAATAGCAGACATCGTTTCCTCCATTACGGTAGGATTAATAGTGTGGTACGGGGGACTTCAAAATGTAGCCAATATTGAAGTGAATGAATATGGGACAATTTTTTCCTTTATTCTTTTATCCGGGATGTTATTTCAGCCACTTAGGCAGATTGCCGATAAATTTAATACCCTGCAAATGGGAATGGTAGCCGCGAACAGGGTGTTTAAGATTTTGGATACCGATAGCTATATTAAGGATATTGGGACTGTTGAAAAAGATCATGTAATTGGAAATATTAAATTTTCAGATGTTCACTTTGGATATCTTGAAGATGAAGAAGTGCTGCATGGAATCTCATTTGAGGTACAAGCAGGTCAGACAGTGGCTATAGTTGGTGCCACCGGTGCCGGAAAATCAACGATTATTAATCTCCTGAATCGTTTTTATGAGATTAACTCAGGAGAGATCCGGGTAGATGGAGAAAACATAGCCAATTACAATTTAGCTTCCCTGCGAAGGAACATAGCAGTGGTGCTGCAGGATGTCTTTCTTTTTGCGGATACTATAGCCAACAATATTTCCCTCAGGGATAAAACCATTTCTTTGGAAAATATCGAGGATGCTGCAAAACAAATAGGAGTACATGAGTTTATCAGTAGTTTACCCGGGGGTTACCAATACAATGTAAAGGAGAGGGGAACCATGCTTTCCAGTGGTCAGAGGCAGCTAATTGCTTTTTTGCGGGCCTATGTGAGCAACCCAAGTATACTGGTACTGGATGAGGCAACTTCCTCAGTGGATACTTATTCCGAACAGCTTATTCAAAAAGCGACAGATAAAATCACCGCCGGCAGGACTTCTATTATAATAGCTCACCGACTTGCAACAGTAAAAAAAGCGGATAAAATACTGGTAATGGACGCCGGTAAAATAGTAGAGAGCGGCACACATAAGGAATTATTAAAAAAAGGGGGTTATTACAACAAACTCTACGAAGCTCAGTTTTTGGTTGAAGAAGTGGCTTAAGAATCTGTTTTTTTTAATTCTTGACCGGTCTAAAGTCTTCTATTGTGATTGTTCCTAATGCAAAAAGCAAAATATAGAAAGCTATAATCAAGCCAAAATAGCCTATAACGGCCAAAATCAGGAACAAGATCATTCTGAGTATAAATTGAGTTTTGGAGAATTTGTTTATGCTCTGCATTACATAAATAGAATATATTATCATTAAAGGAAGCATTATTGTAGAAAGCATCAGATAATCCTGTGGGCTGATGAATAAAATTAACAGGCTTATAGGGAAAGAAACAATACTCCATTGGGCCAAAGCATATAAGAAAATTACCAGGTATTCAGAGAATAAATATCCTTGCTTATTAAAAGTCAGCCAACCGGAAAGCCCAAATATTGGTATTAATAAAACAAATACCAAAGATGAAAAGTCCATAGCAATGGGCATTATTTTTTGATAAAATTCAGGATTTACACCTTGATTAAAAACATCCAGGTCCATCTTTACGTCAAAAAATTTTTGCATCAAAAAAATGGTCAGACCTGAAAGAGTTAGTGCTATTCCCAAATAGCTTACCGGATTCAGGTACCTTCTTCGAATGCCTGAGACATAACCATCAACAACCTGCTCCGGTTTGGTAAACAAATGTATAAAGGTTCTGAAAAAAGTGTTGTCGAGATCAAAATAGCGCTCAGAAATATCATACCACAGGTTTTTAAATGTAAGTCTGTTGCGTATTACTTTAGCACCACAGCCGGGGCAAAAATCAAAATCTGTTCGCAAAGGGTTGCTGCAATTTTTACATTCCATCGCTAGAGTAAGTCTAATTTAATCCTATTGGACAATTCAGACAAATCCTTAAATGGCACGAACTCGCCATTATTTATGTAGGAGATCGAACCGGTTTCTTCACTGACAACCAATGCCAGCGCATCTGTTCGCTCTGTAATACCCACTGCTGCCCTGTGCCTCAGGCCATAACGCAGGGGAATATTTCGCTCATTGGACAGGGGTAATATAACCCTGGTAGCTGTAATATGATTATTCTCAATGATGGCCGCACCATCATGAAGTGGGCTATTCTTATAAAAGATACTTTCTATGATAGGTTGATTAATTTCCACATTCATCCTGTCTCCGGAAGATTTAACAAAATCAAGAGAATTGCTTCTTTTTATTACTATAATGGCCCCCGTCCTGCTTCTGCTCATTTTATCACAAGCCTTGAGGATAGCATCAACGTCCAGTTTTGAAACAATAACTTCTTGCTTTAAAAATTTAAATCGTTTCATAAAATTCCGTTTATTGGCAAAATTGGTTGAACCAATCATCAGAAGGAATTTTCGTATTTCCTGCTGGAAAACAACAATTAGTGCAATTAACCCAACAGACATAAATCCACCCACCATACTACTGATCATTTTCATATCCAGTAATTGAGTTAACTTCCAAAAACCCCAGACAATAACAATTCCAATAAAAATATTGATAGCGACAGTGCCCCTTACCAGTTTGTAGATATAATAAAGCAGAATAGCCACAAGGAGGATGTCTATAATGTCAGTAATCTTAAAATCCAGAAAGTTAAAAAAGTCCAATCCTTGTAGTTTTTGTAAAATTAGAAAAAATAGGTGAACAAAAAATTAATCTTCAGTTTGCTTTAGTACTTCCATCAACTCAATGCATTCCACTGCTTCTTTAACGTCGTGAACCCTTAATATATTGGCTCCTTTGGTCAATGCAACCGCATGTAATGCAGTGGTTCCATTCAGCGCCTGAGCTGCATTGGTCCCTAAAGTCTTATAGATCATGGACTTTCGGCTTAGACCAACAAGTATTGGCAGTCCAAAAGTTCTAAAGAGATTCAGATGTTGTAACAAAGAAAAGTTTTGTAAAGCAGTCTTGGCAAACCCAAAGCCAGGATCCAGGATGATGTCATTAATACCAAATGATTTGGCAAGAGCTACTTTTTCAGACATATAAAAGAGGACCTCTTCTATCAGGTTTTTGTAAGTAGTATGTTTGGACATAGTCTGAGGTGTTCCTCTCATGTGCATCATTACATAGGGGACTTTAAAATCCGATATAGTTTGCATCATCTGGCGATCCATATTTCCTGCGGAAATATCATTGATCATCGAAGCCCCACTTTCAAGACAACGCCGGGCTACCTGACTTCTGAAGGTATCTATGGAGAGATTAATGTCGGGAAAAGCATCAATAAGCAGTTTTACAACGGGCAAAATCCTTCTCAATTCTTCATCTTCTGAAATATCAGTCGCATCCGGCCTTGAGCTAATGGCTCCGAGATCCACAAAAGTAGCTCCCTCATAAAGTAATTTTTCTGTTTGTTTTAAAATAGAGGTGTCATCTTTAAATTTTCCTCCATCGTAAAAAGAGTCCGGGGTAACATTTAATATACCCATGACTTTTGGTTTATTTAGATCAATCAGTACGCCCTTGCAGTTTATTGTCATAGGATATTTTTAAACCATTTGGAGTGCAATTTATTTTGAAGACCAATATTAATCTCCGAACTTTGATGTTTCCATTATTTTGGGCGAAATTTACGCAAATTAGAACAATTTACATGCAGCATACCTCGGAACAATACGATAGCATCATAACTACTTGCCGGGACTTATTTTCAAAGAAAATGAAAGATTATGGAAGCGCCTGGCGAATTTTAAGACTCCCTTCCCTGACCGATCAAATTTATATTAAGGCCCAGCGCATCAGAAGTTTACAGGAGAATGATGTCCGAAAAATTGATGAAGGTGAAAAATCTGAATTCATTGGCATCATCAATTACGCTATTATGGCCCTCATTCAATTGGAAAAGGGCGTTGCACAGGAACCCGACCTTCCTCCGGCAGAAGCGCTTGGTCTGTACGATAAGCATGCTGGCATTACAAAATTGCTTATGGAAAAGAAGAATCATGACTATGGTGAGGCATGGCGTGATATGAGGGTAAGTTCATTAACAGATCTGATTATTCAAAAATTGTTGAGAGTAAAGCAGATAGAAGATAATAAAGGAAAAACTTTGGTCAGCGAAGGAATAGAGGCCAACTATCAGGATATTATAAATTATTCTGTTTTTGCCCTCATCCTCATGGACGAATCCAACGAATAAAATATTCAATAGTTCACATGAAACATTTGGTAGGCTTTTCTCGGGTATTTGTTGGAATTTTATTTATTATCAGTGGTTTTATAAAGCTTAATGATCCGGTTGGCTTTTCGTTCAAGTTGGAGGAGTATTTTAGTCAGGGGGTTCTTGATTTACCTTTTTTAATGCCATATGCATTGGCCATATCAATTTTTGTGGTGATTTTTGAAGTGGTATTAGGCGTATTCCTCCTTATAGGTTATCGCAAGAGTTTTACACTCTGGAGTCTTTTACTCATGATTGTGTTTTTTACTTTTCTTACCTTTTATTCTGCTTATTTCAATAAGGTAACAGATTGCGGCTGTTTTGGAGATGCCATAAAATTGACCCCATGGGAGTCCTTTACAAAAGATGTCATCCTGCTGGTACTCATTCTTATATTATACTTTGGCAGGCAACATATTAAGGCACTTTTTAGTCAGGGAATCAGACAGATTATTGCTTTGACGTCTGTAGTTATCTGTATTATTTATGGAAATTTTGTGCTCAATCATTTGCCTGTAATAGACTTTAGAGCATATAAGATTGGGGCGAATATAGAAGATGGGATGCAATTCCCTGAAAACGCTCCGAAAGCCATATTTGAGTATGCCTGGAAATTCAATAGCAATGGAGAAGAAATAGTGCGCATAACGAATGGGGATTACCCCGATGTAGACGGGGATTTTATAGGCGTGGAGACGAAGGAAATTCAGAAAGGATATGAACCTCCGATACATGATTTTACGATAGAGCAGCAGGGCGAGGATTTTACTGCTTCTTTAATGCAGGAAGATAAATTACTTATAGTGGTTGCCTATGATTTAGCTAAAAGTGAATATGAGGCCTTTGAAAAAGTAAAAGAAGTTACTGATAAAGCCATTAAACAAGGGTATAAAGTTATAGGAATGTCCGCCTCTAATCAGGATTGGACCGAAAGGATTATTGAAGAATACCAGCTGGGATTTGAATTTTATTTTACGGATGAGACTACCTTAAAGACAATTGTCAGGTCTAACCCGGGAATATTAACCCTTAAAAAGGGTACCATTACTCAAAAAGTCCACTATAACGATATTGGGGATTTAGAAATTGAATAAGTCCACAGGGTTCTCATAAAGGAGCCATCTGTATTAGAATAACCAGAAACAAAAACACGAATTGTAAACATAAAAGAACTGGAAATGAGAAGTAAAATAGTTGCCGGGAATTGGAAAATGAACAAGAATTTAAGCGAAACCAAAGATTTGTTGGAAGAGCTATCAGGGAAATTGCCAAAA
>JAHEBI010000136.1 GCA_024642325.1 Eudoraea sp.
TCAAGGCCATTCTTTAAACTTGGAGCAATAAGCAACAATGCGGAGATGTACTGGCTACTAATATCAGCGGGAAGGCTTACCTTGGATTTATTGAGGTTTTTTCCCTTTATTTTCAGCGGAGGATAATCTTCATTTTTGAAATATTCAATATCGGCACCTAAACTTTTCAAGGCATCCACTAATATTTTAATTGGACGTTCCTGCATTCTCTGTGAACCTGTAAGTATGACATTTGCCCCATCCTGAGCGGCAAAAAAGGCTGTCAAAAAACGCATTGCCGTACCCGCGTGATGAATATCCACATTTCCTTCCTTTACCTGAAGTCCTTTCTGCATCACAGCAGCATCATCAGAATTAGATAGATTTTTAATTACAATTCCGGGGTAGAGTGCATTTAGCAAGAGTAACCTATTGGATTCACTTTTGGAGCCTGTAATCTCAATATGCGATTTTAGGAGACTTACTGACGGGCCTGAGAGGTGTAATTTCAAATTAGTATTGTTTTGAACCGAAGCCAAAGATACTATTATTTCAGTTTTTTATTGTTCTTGTGCCTGTCATGATCCCGTTTTGTTTTCATATCCATTTTGCGGTCAAAGGCTTGCTGAAGATCAATTCCTGTCTGATTTGCCAGACAGAGGACAACGAAAAGTACATCGGCCAGTTCTTCTCCCAGATCTTTTCCCTTATCCGATTCTTTCTCACTTTGCTCCCCGTAGCGCCTGGCAATAATACGGGCCACTTCCCCAACCTCTTCGGTAAGTTGGGCCATGTTGGTCAATTCGTTAAAATAGCGAACACCATGTTCTTTTATCCAATTGTCAACAACCAATTGTGCATTTTCAATTTTCATAAATCTTTGTTTTTTGTGTCAATAATTATAGTTACCGGACCATCATTTACCAAAGTAACTTGCATGTCAGCACCAAAACTTCCCGTTCCTATTTGTTTCCCAAGATCTGTTTCCATCTGACGTATAAAAGCCTCGTAGAGAGGAATAGCAATACCAGGTTTAGCGGCCCTTATATACGAAGGCCTGTTCCCCTTTTTAGTTGCTGCATGTAAGGTGAACTGACTTACCACAATTGCATCGTATCCGGTTTCCAATAAGGAAAGGTTCATCACTCCTTCTGCGTCACTAAATATTCTTAAGTTTACTATTTTCTTCGAAAGCCATGAGATATCTTCCTGGGTATCCGATTCTTCAATGCCGAGCAATACCATAAAACCCGCTCCGATATGTGAGATTATTTTGTTATTAACCACAACATTTGCCGAGGATACTCTTTTAATTACTGCCCTCATAATTATTCGTAATTGTCCATTCTATAGGTGTCTTCCTCCCCGGTAACAATCTGCACATAACTCCGATAGCGGCTCCAGGAAACTTCATCCTTTTCCAGTGCTGCTTTGACAGCGCATTTTGGCTCATCCAAATGGAGGCAATTGTTAAATTTACACCCACCCTTTAACCTGAAAAATTCCGGGAAATAATCGCCTATTTCACTTTTATCCATATCAACTACGCCAAAACCTTTAATCCCCGGGGTATCAATTATTCTGGCTCCAAAATGCAGGTCATACATTTCCGCAAAAGTTGTGGTATGCTGCCCCTGGTAATGCTGATCTGAAATTTCAGTAGTCTTAATATCAAGACCGGGGGCTATGAAATTAATAAGCGTGGATTTTCCCACACCGGAATGACCGGCAAACATACTCGTATGATCCTTCATTAAGTCTTTTACCTTATCAATGTTCTTTCCGGTTTTCGCAGAAATCCCAATACAGGTATAACCGATTTGCCGATACAAGGCTGCCAAATACTTTACCTCCACCAACTCATCCTCATCGTACAAATCCACTTTATTGAACAGGAGTACGGTTTTTATATCATACGCTTCAGACGTTGCGAGAAACCGATCAATAAACACCGTTGACGTTTTCGGGCTCTTAAGTGTTACCAACAAAAAAACCTGGTCTATATTAGCAGCTATAATATGGGTTTGCTTGGAAAGTTTAACCGATTTTCTAATTATGTAGTTCTTCCGTTCTTCAATTTCAGATATCACACCTAAAGACTCGTCGCCAATTTTCTCAACATCAAAAAACACCCGGTCACCAACGGCGATTGGATTGGTACTTTTGATCCCTTTAATCCGGAATTTTCCTTTAATACGACATTCATAAATATCTCCCCGGTCAGTTTTTACGGTATACCAACTGCCTGTGGATTTATAGACAATTCCAAGCATAAATGATTGTATTTCAATACAAAGAAACGATAATACTTTAATTTGGCACGTTATAATTGTACTGGAAATACCTAAAAAATAGGAATCCGAGTATATTTAATAAAAAATCATTTAAAGCGTGTTCCTTAACCCAACCACAGCTTCAGCAGTTAACACCCGGTAATTTTTAGGCAATTACAGGTGAAGCATCTATTGTATCTAATGGGTGGTAACCGGCATTTGTTTTAGGAGTTATTGAAAGTGCAGGCAGAGCTAACAATGACTGTATTTTTATAACATCTTATATTTTCAAAAAATTATTAACGCAATAAAAAAGCCCGGCATAAATGCCAGGTTTTTTATTATACTATATACCTATTAATCTTTAAAAACTATTCTACCACCTGCCAACGAGGTTTTATTTACATCTTTTGGATTTCCATAAACATAAACGTCACCCCCGGCCTTAACATTGATATCCAATTTTTCTGAAACATTAAGTTCTGCTTCTCCTCCTGCTGAAATTTTAACACTTGCTACTTCTGTCAACAGTTTCCGGCCTTCAAATACACCACCTGTATTCAGAACAATTATTTGATTTTTTGCCAATCCTGAAGCCTCAATTATACCTCCTGTAACCGCCCTCATTTCAACATCCTTTACATCCATTCCAATTTTAATATGCGATCCTTCCTGGGCCCTTATCTCTATCTTCTCCTTTTCAACAAGTTCATTACAGACAATTTTAGCTCCTTCATTTCCATCTATGGTGCGCAAATCGGTGTAGTAAACCTCCACAAAAGTATCTTCACCCTGGAATTTTTTATCCAGCTCCATGCGTAATTTTAAGACCCCATTCTTATTTACGAATTTGATATCGTAAACATTATGCCCTTTAATAATTATTCGGTTTACATCAGACTTAATCAGGTTCACTTCAATTAAATCATACACCTTTATTTCGTGGAAATCACCTACTTCCTTCTCCACCATGCCTTGAGAAAAAGAGTTAAAGGCAACAATTACCATACAAAGCGTCAATAATTTTTTCATAATTATCTGTGTTTTAAGTTTTTTGTAAAGACCACCATATCTACTTTTTGTTACACTTTATACTCCATTAAAGTATTAATATTAATAAGGGATAACCTTTATTTTTTTAAAGCAGTTGCAGCATTAATAATTTTCTCCTGGTGATTTATGGATTCCTGGTGAATGGCCTTAAACATACGAAGTACAAATTCTTCACTCAATCCTTTGGACTCCCCTTCTAGGATCATATTGCCTAAAATAGCATTCCAGCGGTTCGTTTGAAGGACGGCTACATTGCGTTGTCTCTTTAATTTACCTATCCCATCCGAGACTTTCATTCGTTTGGAGAGAATGTCAATAAGTTGATTATCAATAATATCAATTTGGGCACGCAGATTACTGATTTTTTGGTTGTAATCTGCTTCCTCATCTGTTTCTTTTCTAATTTTTAAATCTTCCATGATCTGCACCAGCCTTTTTGGGGTAACCTGCTGCGCTGCATCACTCCAGGCATTATCAGGATCATGATGCGTTTCAATCATTAATCCATCAAAATTCAGATCCAAAGCGGTTTGTGAAATATCAAAGATCAATTCCCTATTACCACTAATATGTGAGGGATCATTTATAAGTGGCAGGTCGGGAAATTTGGTTTGCAATTCAATAGCCATCTGCCATTCGGGAATATTCCTGTATTTCGTTTTTTCATAAGTAGAAAAACCCCTGTGTATTACACCCAAATTCTTAATATTAGCCTTTGCTAATCGCTCAACAGCTCCTAACCATAGGGAGAGGTCGGGGTTTACGGGATTTTTAACCAGAACAATTTTATCTGTCCCTTCCAAGGCATCTGCAATTTCCTGGACAATAAACGGACTAACCGTAGACCGCGCACCTATCCATAGCAAATCCACATCATATTCCAGGGCTAGATCTACGTGATTTCTGTTGGCAACTTCAGTAGCTGTCTTAAGTCCGGTTTCTTCTTTTACTTTTTGCAACCATTTAAGGCCAATAGCCCCTACTCCTTCAAAATTTCCTGGCCTGGTTCTTGGTTTCCAAATACCTGCGCGATAGTAGTTTACATCTGTGTCTTTTAACTGATGGGCTATGCCCAATACCTGTTCCTCAGTTTCCGCACTGCACGGACCTGCAATTACCAGCGGATGTGATAACTTCATATCATCTAACCAGGTTCTTAAATTTTTCGAGTTCTCCATTATTATCTGTCTTTATTGTTTTGTGGTATTCCTTTTAATATTTCTTTTATCTTATTTGCATTATCCATTTCTCGGTAGATGCCGTCAAAATTATTATCTACTAATTTTTGTTTAAAGGCCTCCAGGTTTTGAATATATTCATCCAAAGTCTCTACGACGTTTTCTTTATTTTGTTTGAAAATAGGGGTCCACATAGCCGGTGAGCTTTTTGCCAATCTTACCGTACTTTCAAAACCACTACCCGCCATATCAAATATATCGCGCTCATTTTTCTCCTTTTCAATTACAGTTTTACCAAGCATGAATGAACTGATATGTGAAAGGTGGGAGACATAGGCAATATGCCGGTCATGTGCCTCGGGATTCATATACCTTATACGCATGCCCAATCCGCTAAAAATACCCAGTGCCCTTTCCTGAAGTTTGAATGCTGTTTTCTCTACTTCACAAATTATGTTTGTTTTACCTTCAAACAGATTGGAAACGGCGGCGGCGGGTCCTGAAAATTCAGTACCTGCAATAGGATGACAAGCCAGGAAATTTCGTCTCCTGGGATGATCTGCTATTATCCTGCAAATTTCCGACTTTGTTGATCCTGCATCTATCACCAATGAATTATCACCAATGGCATCCATTAATTTTGGAAGTTCCGTTACTATGGCATCCACCGGAATACTAACAATAACAATGTCGGCTGCCTCCAGTTCCTGTAAACCTGCAATCCCGTCAATAAGCTCAAGTGCAATGGCTTCCTGGAGATGGGCATCATTTGCATCCATCCCATGGATAGATACTCCCGGATACTTGCATCTCAGATCCCTGGCCATTGAGCCTCCGATTAAACCGATACCTACTACTACTACATTCATCATTCTAACTTATACTCTTTTTCGCTTTTTGCAAATCAATGGTACTTCTTTAAACAAATATCCTTTCTAAAACTAATTCTGATCAGTGAGTTAAAATCTGCTAATCGCCTCTTTTATCTTTGCTTCTGACACACAAAGAGAAAATCTGATATAACCCTCACCGTTGCTTCCAAAAATAGTGCCCGGTGCAATGAAAATATTTTTATCATGCAATACCTGATCTATAAACTCTTCCGAATGACCTGATCCATCCGGCAACTTGGCCCAAACAAACATCCCAACTGCATCAGTGTCATAGGTGCATTTGAGTTTATCGGCCAACTGAAACATCAACTTTCTGCGTGCTTCATATATGGCGTCCAATTGATCAAACCAATCTTTCCCACTCCTTAATGCAACTATAGCGCCTTTCTGAATTCCATAGAACATTCCCGAATCCATGTTGCTTTTTACTTTTAAAATCGCATTTACGTTGTTCTGATTTCCTAAAACCATCCCAACTCTCCAACCTGCCATATTAAAAGTTTTACTTAAGGAGTTAAGTTCCAAAACCGTATCCTTTGCTCCCTTTACACTTAAAATACTCAAAGGGCTCTTACTTAAAACAAAACTATATGGGTTGTCATTTACCAATAAAATATTATTTTTCTTTGCAAAGGCCACCAGTTTTTCCATTTGAATGAAACTTGCCGTAGCCCCGGTAGGCATATGCGGGTAACTTACCCACATGAGTTTCACCCTGGACAAATCTTCCAGCATTAATTTTTCCAAATCGGGAAACCAGCCATTATCTGCTATCAGGTCATATTGCCTTGGAACAGCTCCCACAAGTTTAGTGACTGATGTATAGGTGGGGTAACCCGGATTCGGAATTAATACCTCATCCCCTTCATTTAAAAAAGCCATACTGATATGCATGATCCCTTCTTTAGAACCCATAAGAGGCAATATCTCATTAGCAGGATTTACATCTACATTAAATTTTTCCTTATAAAACAAGGCTATAGTTTCTCTTAATTCCGGAAGCCCCTGATAGCTTTGGTACTGATGGGCACCTGCATGCCTTATAGATTCCTGAAAAGAACTAATTACGGCATCAGATGGTGGAAGATCCGGGCTGCCTATACCCATGTTTATTATAGGTTTTCCGTCAGCCGCCAATGCCCGCACTTCCCTCAATTTTTTAGAGAAATAATACTCTTCTATGGTCTGTAAACGATCTGCTGTTTGTATCATAATCGAGCATTTTTATATTCGCCTAAAACCTTGAAATCTTCGGACATAATATCCAGCAGTGATTTGGCTTTTCCAAAATGATTGTATTCATCAAATGTGATATCCACAAAAAATGCATATTTCCAAGGTGTTTCAATAATCGGTAAGGACTGTATCTTGGTCAAATTCAGATTGCAATCACTCATCACATTTAAGACAGCGGCTAAACTTCCTCTCTTATGATCCGTAATAAATCTTA
>JAHEBI010000137.1 GCA_024642325.1 Eudoraea sp.
AAATTGCAAGCAGGATAATTGAAAAGTTGGGGGCCATTACTCCAAGCGTCAACTGGTCTATGGTAGCCTTTGCCAGGTCCTCCGCCGGACTTGCACCGGCAAAAAATTTCAGCGTTCCGAACCACAGATATACAATACCTATCGTTACTGAAATAAAGTTCATTTTTGTTTTCCTGTTTACTAAACGAGCTACCAGTTCTTTCATCTTTTTCCAAAAAAGCTAAACTAATTATCCCGATCAAGCTAAAAAGTGATAAATGTCAATTTTTACAAATTTATTTTCATTTAATATGCTCATGTTAACGAAGGAAAATTTTCCACCAGGTTTTTTGTTTAACTATTTTGTGTGTTACCTGTGATCGGTCAATTATGAATGGAAAAATAATAAAATGAATAGGTCCTGCCTGGTTAACATTTATAAATCATACCCCAAGCAGTATTTAGCATAATCAGGGGCATAACAGCTGCCACAATGATTAAAATCATTTGTGTTTATCAACCATGCAAGTAGTTTTGATTGTTTAAATAAATTTCCGGAAGCTCTGTAAGCTCTGGAAAGAATAATTATGATTCGCTATAGTTTCGGTTATGAGAACTACGCCCTTAAACACTTTAGTTGTAGAAAATTCAAAGGTACAGGGCAATATTATTGCCCGGATGGTACAAAATCATACCGACCTCCATTTAATCGCTGTAAACAGCAATGCCATTGACGCCCATAGAAACCTCAAAACCCACAAAATAGATTTGATACTACTGGATATTGAAATGCCTTTTATTGACGGTTTCGATTTACTGGAATCTTTGGATCCGAAAATACAGGTCATAATAGTATCCGGGAATGCAAATTATGCCCTAAAAGCCTTTGACTATGGGGTTACAGATTTTTTGCTAAAACCGGTGCAAACTGGCCGTTTTGAAAACGCTGTTCGGAAAGCCCTTAAAAATTCTAGCCTGGGCACGGAAAGAGGACAGAACGAGGAATTTTTGATCTTGAGAAGCAATATGAAGAATAAGAAGATTAATATCGAAGAAATTAAATGGGTGGAAGCCCTGGGTGATTATATAAGGGTAATCACGGATAAAGAAAAAGTGATAGCTCTTGGTACCATGAAATCAATCGCGGATAAATTACCAAATGACAGATTTCTTAGGATTCATAGGTCATATATTGTAAATTTAAAAAAGGTAGAAAAGTTCGGCTGTACAAGTGTGGAGGTAGATCAACATCAAATACCCATGAGTAGAAAGCAAAAAACCAAACTTGAATTTCTTATAGAAAGAATTGATAGTCAACAAGTTAAATCATACCTGACAACATAAAATATGCTTGATGAGATGTATTCCTTTTTCTTTTAAAATTCTTTTTAGCTTTATTTTAATTTCGGCCTTCCTCGCCTGCAAGGATAAGCAGGAAAAAATATTACCTTCAAAAGTTACCATAACTGAGTCTGTGTATTCTTCATTAACCATTCAACCAGATAGCCTTTATCAGGTATATGCAGCTGTAGGGGGTATTCTTGATAAAAATTTTGTTGAAGAAGGGGATTCTGTATCCAAAGGGGCGCCTATTGCTCAAATCATTAACAACGCTCCAAAACTAAATGCCGAAAACGCGAAATTAAACCTCCAATTAGCCAGGGAGAATTACAGCGGAAACAATGCAATTATCAGTTCATTATTAGATGAAATAGATGCTGCGGAGCTACGGTATAAAAGTGACTCGATAAATTTCTCAAGACAACGAAACCTATGGGAACAAAATATAGGATCCAAAGTAGAATACGAAAACAGAAAACTGGCTTATGAATTGTCAGGCAACAATTTGGAGTTACTTAAAAATAAATTCGAATTGACCAAATCAGAATTGAACACAAAATTAAAACAGGCTGAAAACAATTACCAAACCTCTTTAATTGCAACGGGAGATTTTACCGTACAAAGCAAAATCAATGGAAAGGTCTATGCTCTTTACAAAAACCCTGGTGAAATAATCAATACCATGGAGCCCATTGCTGCTATTGGAAATGCGAGTGATTTCGTAATTGAAATGCTGGTTGATGAAGTTGATATCGTTAAACTTAAAATTGGTCAGACTGCTTTAATTACACTTGATGCCTATGGGACAAAAGTATACGTTGCAAAGCTTAACAAAATTTATCCAAGAAAAGATGAACGATCCCAGACTTTTAAAATAGAAGCGATCTTTATAGACCCCCCGGAAGTACTTTATCCCGGGCTGGCGGGAGAAGGTAATATAATTGTTTCGCAAAAAGAAAATGCCCTTACCATACCCAAGGAATACCTTATAGGTGAAAATCAGGTAAAAACTGAAGCAGGAATCAAAGAAATTGTGACAGGGATAGAAGACATGGAGCGCATCGAAGTTTTATCAGGTTTGGATGCAGAAACCTACCTATTAAAACCGGAAGAATGACGAATTGGAATGTCATACTCAGTATAGCCAGAACACATCTGTTAACAAAGATGAAGTCTACTGTTACTGCTTCTCTCGGAGTTACTTTTGGTATTGGGGCCTACATTACCCTGGTTAGTTTTATGACCGGTTTGAACCATATGTTAGATGACCTCGTTCTCAATCAAACGCCCCATATTCATATGTACAACGAAATAGAACCGTCAGCCGCACAACCTGTTTCATTATATGAAAAATTTGACGGAGGCTTAAATAAGGTGCACTCTATTAAGCCTAAACAAAGTCAGCTTAAAATACACAACGCCCTTCCCATATTACATTATTTAAAAGATCAGAAAAGTGTAAAAGGAGCAACCCCTCAACTCCGATCCCAGATATTTTATTTATCGGGATCTATTGAACTTGGAGGCAATCTTGTAGGAGTAGATATTATGGAAGAAGTGCGCTTGTCAAATATTCAGGATAATATTGTTGAAGGGAGCCCTGAGGCGCTCCGAAATACAGAAAATGGAATTTTACTTGGCTCCGGCCTGGCTAAAAAAATGTCTCTGAATGTTGGGAACCGAGTACAGATAAGTACAATTAAGGGTACTGTTTTTCCATTGAAAATAGTTGGAATCTATCAAAGTGGCATTGCAGAAATAGACAATGTACAAAGTTTTGCAAATCTCAAAACAGTTCAGAGAATACTGGGAGAGCCCGAAAATTACATTACAGATATTAACATCAAACTCTATGACCTGGCGAAAGCAGGACCCATGGCCAGACTGCTGGAAAAACAGTTTAAAATTAAAGCCACCGATATCAACGAAGCGAATGCGCAGTTTGAAACTGGTAGTAACATTCGAAATATTATCACCTACGCCGTATCAATAACCCTGCTCATAGTAGCCGGTTTTGGAATCTACAATATTCTGAGTATGCTTATTTATGAAAAAATGAAAGACATCGCCATACTTAAGGCAACAGGGTTTTCCGGGAAGGATGTACAACTTATATTCATGAGTCAGGCAATGATAATCGGTGTTGCAGGAGGTGTTTTTGGGTTAATAATAGGCTTTTTTTTATCCAGAATTATTGATAATATACCGTTCGAAACCGAAGCATTACCTACCATAAGTACATTTCCGGTAAATTACAACCCGGGCTATTATGTCATAGGAATTGTCTTTGCATTAATTTCTACATTTATTGCCGGCTATTTACCATCTAATAAAGCCAGAAAAATAGATCCTGTGCGTATTATTCGCGGAACCTAATTCAAAATTATGGCAACGGTACTGGAGACAAAAAATATTAATAAGCATTTTAAAAAACCCGTAAATTTTCATGTGTTAAAAGATATTAGCTTTAAGGTAAAAGATGGAGAGTTTGCCTCTATTATGGGCAAATCCGGTTCAGGAAAATCCACTTTGCTTTACATCCTTTCTACCATGGACACCGAGTATGAAGGAGAATTATTTTTAAATGAAGAACTTATCACAGGGAAACCTCATAAAGAATTATCTCAAATACGGAGCAGGCATATTGGTTTTGTTTTTCAGTTTCATTACCTGCTTTCAGAATTCAGTGTCCTCGAGAATGTGATGCTACCAGCTAAAAAATTAGGTTCCAAAACCTATGAAGAAATTGAACATGATGCCATGGAAAAATTGAATATGCTGAACATTGGACAATTGGCAAAGAAAAGGGCTTCACGTATTTCTGGAGGCGAAAAACAACGCGTGGCAATAGCAAGAGCTCTGATCAATAACCCTGATATTTTGATGGGAGATGAACCCACAGGAAATCTGGACAGTTACAATGCTGAAAATGTATTCCAAATATTTAAGAGGTTAAAGGAAGAGGAAGGGCTTTCTTTATTGGTCGTTACACATGATTTAGATTTCGCAAAACGCACAGACCGTATTATAGAAATGGAAGATGGCAAAATTCTAAGCTAAAATGTACAAATTCTTTTTTAACTCAGGGAATTATAACAAAGTATGGGAATAGTAACCATAGATTCCATGCTTTTGACCATATCCTTATTAAAAAGAGTGGCAAACAGCCCCTTGTTTGGTCTCTCCAACATCACCAAGAGTTCCGCATTCTCATCTTTTATATGCATACTTAATCCCTCTTCAACATTATTGGCAAGTAACATATGATAACTAATTTTTTTATAGGGTATTTGAACTTCCAATAATTCTTTAAACCATTCCATCTGCTGCATGGCCGCATATTCACCGGCAGTAGGTATATGTACAACTTCTATTTCGGCATTGTAGCTTTCAGCTATCACCGACAATTTTTCTAAGGCTAAGATATCCGAAGATTCAAAATCACTGGCATAAACTATCTTTTCTATCTTTTTATAACCATAACCGGAAGGAATAATTAGTATTGGGCACAAATTTTTGGTTATTAATTTATGGGCAATATTCCCGCTAAAGTATCCTCTGGTAGAATGTTCATCCTTCATACCTATCAATAGAAGATCAATATGTTCCCTATTTATTTTGTCTATGATTCCCTGGCTGATTGAAGTATTCTGAGTTACCTCGCATGTCAGTTTATTTTGGCCTGGATTTTCTTTTAGATTTTTAAGGCAATAATCTTCCAATATTTTTCCTTGTTCACTTATTGCCATATTATGTAATTGTTCCGATGACCTTATATTTGAAGTTCGTACAGGTGGAATATCATATATATGAAATACAATCAGTTTGGCATTTAATATTTCACTAAGTGTTTTAGCATAATTTAGTGTTGATATGGAATTTTTGCTGCAATCCGTGGCATATAGAATAGTGTCCATTACAAATCATTAAAAGATCAGGTGAATTTACCCCATTTCAGATTTGAATAACATGACTTTGGTCACGAAAGTCCAACATGACTAATATCATAAAAATAAACCCTTGTCTGAGCTACTTTTAAGTACTAATCCTAAAGATAATTTATCATGGACAAAAGCAATAAATCTAAGCAACCAAATAAAGCCGGAGAAGTAAACTGGCAGGAACTTTATATACTTGCTGGTCATTGGAAGTCCGACCTCTGCTTTTATAAAGACGACCTGAAGTTTTTACATCATTTGATCAATAAGTACATTATTTGGATAACTAAAGACGAAAACCTTATTATGGTAAAAGAAATAGAGAAAAATCTTTTTGAGCTTCGAAATAAAAGTGAGGATTTGATGCAGGATGTAATCACTCATCAGGGAAATCTTGCGCTTATATTAGAAAATCCTATTCACAGCCCAAACCCACAATTTCTGAGAGATCATGAAGACCTGGAGGATAAAATTTCTAATTTCGTTAAACTGTTCAGATCCAACCGAAAAGAAGTATTTAACATAACAGAATACGTAATAGACAGCGAAGAATTACCAAATGTCCTTAGACCCTAGTGGTGGATCGCATCCTTCTCCAGCTGCTTTAATAAGTTTTGTCATTGTCTTCTTTTCTTGCACCCGGTACTTCGGAATAATCTTTAAAAATAGAAATACTTCGTTATATTTGCACCGCCATTTCAGGAAACTGCCCACGTGGTGAAATTGGTAGACATGCTACCTTGAGGGGGTAGTGTTCGTAAGGACGTGCTGGTTCGAATCCAGTCGTGGGCACAAAAAAACTGCTTCTGTTATACAGGAGCAGTTTTTATTTTACAGTTAAATTTTATAATCGTCTCACCCGAACATTTCTGAACCATACCCCGGCACCGTGATCCTGCAGGGCTAAATAACCATCATTGGTTTTACCGTAATCAGGATAATCATTCCATTTACCACTATTGCGTTTTTCCGCCCAATCTGGCGAATTCTTATCAAATTCAACAATTTTCTGACCATTAAGCCAATGTTGGACCTTTCCTTTATTAAAAATTATCTTACTGGTATTCCACTCTCCAACAGGTTTCAAGGTTTTGTTTTCATTGGCAACATGCATAGCATAGTTGGCACCGGTTTTTTGCCAGTCTTCAATCGGCTCTTCAAAACCTACATCATCTAAAATCTGGTATTCAGGCCCGGTTTCATAAGGTGAATGATATATAGTGTCTTCTACGACGTGATAAAAAGCACCGCTATTGCCACCTTTGGTTATTTTCCATTCAAAAGCAAATTCAAAATTATCATATGTTTCCACACTGATGATATCACCTCCCACATCTCCTGCTTCCCCAAAACATTCAATTACACCATCTTTAATTGACCAATTTGATGGAAGGGAATCCTGGTTGTAACCCCTCCAGTCAGTGGGGTCCATAAGCGAAACCCATTCACTTGTTTCCATTTGAATTTCTTTTGTGGCAGGTATTTCCACTTTGTTCTTCTCTGTATTCTTACAGGCACC
>JAHEBI010000138.1 GCA_024642325.1 Eudoraea sp.
AAAAGGTAATATCCTCAATATCATTTTCGGCCAATGTTAGCCTAATGGCACTGCAAATGGTTTTGTTAATTCCAATGAGTTCATTGTCGTCATTGTACATATAGTATATTACCTCGGTATTTTTAACCAGATCTACAATTTTCAGTGAATTATCAATGAACTTACCAAACAGGTCTTTACCCTTTGCCTGGTTGTAGCCCTCCATACCAATACTGTCCAGTGAAATTATAAAAGCGTTGTTTATTACTTTTAAAGAATCCAGTTTTTCAGTCTCCATATCCGAGATCAAATGGATACTGTCGCCGGTCATTTGGTTTTCCAAATTCCAAAGAACAGGTTCTGTTATCAGTTGGGTGATTCCTGTTGCCTGGTTAAAGTGGATAGAATCACATTTACCGCTTAAATCAGTTTTATAGAATTTAGCATTTCTGAAAGCCCGCAATATTCGTTTTTCGGGTTTCCCTGTAAGCATAAGGGTATCTCCGTGCATATATAGCGAGTCCTGTTCAACTAAACTTATAGAAACAGCCCTCTTTGTTGCAAATACAGAGTCCTTTGCCTTAAATACTTCGGCATAGTGAGCCCTAATTACACCATTATTAATGGTATCCGTAACAACAATATTATTGGTGGCTGAAGCAAATTCTCTAGTCTTGTCGAAGTAAACACTGTCCCCTTCAATGATTCGGTTATTGTAATTTATTTTTGTGTTTTTTATTCCATAGCCGCTTTCTATTTTGGTATCATAGTATCCACGTTCGCAATATATCTTATATGTCTCGCCGGTTATGGTTGACGGGCCATACATATAGGCGTTTTTTGAAGTGGTGTAGTAATCTAATTGTGCGGATTCCAAAGTATAATCCGGATTGCGAATGAATACATTTTCAACAAACTGGTATTTTTTAGGCACCATGAAATACCTTCCAATTTTACTGGTAAGGGTATTGGCAGAATCCACTATGGTACCGGAACTTGTGTAGTAAGACTCTTGTTTTTCCCTGTCAAAATACAGAGTATCTGTACGCAGGGTCATATCCGTATTTTGTAAGACTACTTTGTCCCAGGCTTTAGCAACTTTGGTATTGCCATCATAATTTATTTTACCACCTGTCATTTGTATGGAATCTCCCTGTTCCAGGCGGATGTTTCCTATTGCTCTCAATTTGTTTTCTTTTTGGTAGAAAATAGCTATGTCGCACCAAAGATCCGCCCCCTGGTGTTCAAACTGAACCTGCCTCTCATCTTTGCTGAAGATGGAAGCACCAGGGAACTGCGCCTCATCTTTTGTAAAGTTGGCGCCATAAACAATATTAATCTGTTTGACTTCTTCTTCGGCTGGCTCCTGAGCAAAAGCCACACAAAGGGTAAAAAGAAATATAAGAAGTATTATCAATCTGATCAAGATCCAAATTTTTGTTCAAAAATAGGATAAATTCGAAGAGGAGCACAAGTATTGGGACGGTTTTAGGAATTCATTTCGCAGTAACCTCCATTTCTGCGCACGGGTCTTTATTCTCTTCTTGAATTGCCCTGGCACTATTTTTAATTTAGTCCGGTATCACTGACAAATTCGCATTGTTTACATAAGATACTTGCCTGGCTTTCAAATATTTAGTATCTTATTAGTGCTGAATATTTATCCAAATATGAAAGTTTGCATCCATTGTCAGTTCAAAAATTCACCCAAGGCCAATTTTTGTAATAAATGTGGGGCAAGTTTAAATGATCCTGATGTTCAGTCATATTTACATCATGATGAGAAGAAAACCAATAGAATAGCTGAGAGGCGACAGCTTACCATTTTATTTTGCGATATGGTTGGCTCCACGCCCTTATCTGCACAACTTGACCCCGAAGAGTATCGCCAGGTAATTACAAATTATCATGAGGTAGCGGAGAAAGTCCTTATTCAATACAATGGGCATATTGCCCAATATCTGGGGGATGGTTTGCTGGTTTACTTTGGCTACCCGGAAGGTTTGGAAGATGCCCCCAAATTGGGTGTTCAGGCAGGTCTTGGTATTTTGAAGGCCGTTGCTGATGCCAATCAGGGTTGGGAAGCTGCAGGAAAAACTACAATAGAAATTCGCATTGGCATTCATACCGGCTTGGTGGTGGTAGATGATCATCTAGCTCTTGGTGAAACTGTGAATATAGCTGCCCGCCTTGAAGGTCTGGCACCTCATAATGGATTAGTAATAACCCCACAGACATTGGATCTGGTAAAAGGTTGGTTTCAGGTTAAAAGTATTGGCAAACTTACTTTGAAAGGTATTTCCGAACCTATGGAAATCTTTCAGGTTTTAAGCGAAAGTGGAGCAAAAACGCGCCTGGAAGCAGCCAAGAGCAGAGGTCTTTCTCCTCTGGTAGGGCGAACAGACGAATTACGTGCATTAGAAAAATGTTGGGAGCAGGCAAAATCAGGAAAAGGAAATCTTATTTTAATAAATGGAGAAGCCGGAATAGGCAAATCCCGCCTTGTTGATACCATGGAAGAACTCATAGTCCGTGACAGGACTAGTTGGTTTGCTGCGGCAAGGTGTTCCGCTTATCAGAGTAATAGTGCTTTTTACCCCATTATTGAAATGTTTGAAAAATACTTGTTCCAATTAGAAACAACTGATAGCCCGGAAGATAAACTGATTAAATTAGAAGGTTTATTGTTGGAAACCAAACTGGACTTTAAACCTGAAATGTGCCTATTAGCAGAGTTTCTGTCTATTACGACCGATCAATTTCCTCAACTTGTTATGAGTCCATTTGCAAAAAGGCAAAAGACCATGGATAGCCTGACCAGGCTTTTGTTGTATAAAGCAAACATTCAGCCAGTTTTTTTTGTCCTTGAGGACTTACACTGGGCTGATGCTTCCACAATGGAATGGTTAAATCAATTCATAAAAGAACTCCCCACCCATAATATTTTTACACTTTGTACCACTCGCACAAATTTTCATCCAGACTGGAAGGAGCCACTGGATTTTAAACAAATTGATCTCAGACGACTATCAGTGGAAGATATAGAGGAGATATGTCATCATCAAACCAATGGGAAAACGCTTCCTAAAGAAATACTGAAACAGATCACATTCAAAACCGAAGGGGTTCCCTTATTTGTTGAGGAATTGACTAAAATGATTATAGAATCAGATTTACTGATGGAAAAAATTGATGGCTTTGAATTGGCAGGGACAATATCCTCATTGGCTATTCCTTCTACTTTACAGGATGCACTCCTTGCTCGTCTGGACGGTTTGTCTGAAGTAAAAGAGATTGTCCAGCTAGGTGCCGTACTGGGACGTCAATTTTCATTAGAAATGTTAGATGCTGTTCTTCCACAAATGGGATTTAATATGGAGCAGGCCATGGCGCAACTAATAGAAGCGGAAATATTCTATCAACTTACTCCGGGCGAACAAACTGTTTATCAATTTAAGCACGCTTTAATCCAGGATGCGGCCTATGAGTCTCTGTTAAAAAGTCGACGGCAACAATTGCACCTTCGTGTAGCCGATGTAATTGAGCACCAATTTATTGAAACCGTTCAGACCCAGCCTGAGTTACTGGCACATCATTTTACAGAAGCCGGACGACCATTGCAGGCAATTCCGTTTTGGTTGAAGGCCGGTCAGCAGGCCAGCCAGAAGAATGCGACATCTGAGGCTATTGCCCATCTGGAAAAAGGAATT
This sequence comes from Eudoraea sp., assembly GCA_024642325.1. Lineage (GTDB taxonomy): Bacteria > Bacteroidota > Bacteroidia > Flavobacteriales > Flavobacteriaceae > Eudoraea. The sequence continues at coordinate 3,690 of JAHEBI010000138.1, forward strand.
GATTTGTTACCTCATATAAAAAAGAAGGAGGATCGAAATAATCTGGAATTGGATTTTCGATTGACCCTGGGGGGTACTTTTGTTGTTTTTTATGGGTTTCCCCATCCAAAAGTGAAAGAAACTTTCAACCGGGCAAGGGAAGTTGCTCAATATCTTGAGGTTAACCCAAAACTGGCATTGGTATTACTTCATTTATTTTCTTATTATTTTAATACTGAAGATTATAAAGTTGTAAAGGAGTTGTCGGACCATATGTTAAAATTAGCGAAGGATCCTGAACATGGGTATTGGTTTGAAATATTTGTATTAGCACCAGGGGCTCCCATTGCTAAAGGAGAATTCATAAAAGCTGATCAGAGTTATCAGCGAGCTCTTGAAATCTTCGATCCTTCTTTATCTTTTCCCTGGGAATTAACTCCGACTGGGTATATCGAAATAAGCGTAAAGGCTTGGCGGATGGTATGTCTTCAAATACTGGGCTATATGGATCAGGCAAAAAACCTTTCAAATCATCATCTGTCTTATGCTAAAGATCACAAAGATTCAATGACTCTTTACCATATTTATACTTTTCCTGCCTTGTATGCGCTGGAAGCCAGAGAATGGAAAACTGCGGAATCTATTATTGAAAAATACTTACCAATTGTAAGGGCGTTTGGAGATCCCATTTTTACACTTACCGCAGAAGTCTACTATAATATCGCAAAAGCATTCCAGGGTAACAGAAGTGCATTTGATAAAGCTGTTGATCTTATCAATGTTTGCTTTAACGTTGGATTTAAGGCCTTTGCAGTGACAATGTCTCCATATATTGGTGAGCAATATTTACGCGTGGGGGAATATGAATCTGCGCTAAATTGGATTGAAAAGATTCTGGATCATGTATTTACCACAGGCTCACATGTTCATACAGCCGAATTATTCAGGATTAAAGGTCTCACTTTGCAGGCACTTGGCAAACCAGATAATGTTATTGAAGAAAACTTTAGTAAGGCTTTAGTGCTATCCAGAGAGCAATCAGCCAGGACCTTTGAACTTCGAGCTGCCGGTGATCTGGCTAAACTATGGCAAAATCAAGGTAAATCGGATGAAGCATATGAACTAATGAAAGGGGTATACGACTGGTTTACAGAGGGATTTGATTCTCCGGATCTTAAAGAAGCCAGAGAAATATTAGACATATTGAAGAAATAAATAAGCAGAAATAAATTTAAACTTCTGAAAATAATTTCTAATCAATTATGATTATCTATGAATAGTCTGTTTTCTGTCAGGGCCTACGGATACAATTTTTATTGGAATTTCTAGTTCGGTTTCCAGGTAATCAATATATTCCATTAATGTTTCCGGCAGTTGTTCAGCATTTGTCATTTTGGTGAGATCCTTCTCCCATCCTTTCATTTCTTTATATATAGGAGAAACATTTTCGGCTTCAATATTATAAGGAAGGTGACTTACTTTTTCGCCCTGGTATTTGTAAGCAACGCATACTTTTACCGTTTTAAATCCGCTTAGCACATCCGCTTTCATCATCATTAATTCTGAAACTCCATTTATCCTAACCGCATATTTTAGAGCTACAAGATCTAACCAGCCACAACGTCTGGGCCTGCCCGTAGTAGCTCCAAATTCATTGCCAACCCTTCCCATAGTCGCCCCAACTTCGTCGAAGAGTTCCGTTGGGAATGGACCACTTCCTACCCGGGTTGTATAAGCCTTAAATATACCAAATACCCCTCCAATGTTCCCGGGAGGAACACCAAGACCGGTGCAGGCACCCGCAGCGGTTGTATTAGAAGAGGTGACGTAGGGATAAGTTCCAAAATCGATATCCAGCAATGAGCCTTGTGCTCCTTCAGCCAGGATCTTTTTTCCACTTTTCTGAGCCTGGTACAGATACTCCTCACTATCAATAAAGGTTAGTTGTTTTAACTCCTTTATGGCATTGAAAAATTCTGTTTCCAGTTCCTGAAGATTGTATTGTATATCTACGTTATGAAAATCAATCATTGTTTCATGCTTGTCAGCTAAAGCACGATATTTATCTTTCCAATTGCTAAGTTCCAGATCGCCTATCCGCATTCCATTTCTTCCCGTCTTGTCCATGTAAGTAGGACCTATTCCCTTAAGGGTTGAACCTATTTTTGCTTTTCCTTTTGAGGCCTCTGAGGCTGCATCCAGTAGCCTGTGCGTGGGAAGAATCAAATGGGCTTTCCTGGAAATTAAAAGTTTGGATTTTATATCCAGATTAAACTTTTTAAGGTTATCCAGTTCTTTTTTGAAAATAACCGGGTCAATAACCACCCCGTTACCCACAATATTGATGGCATTATCATGAAAAATTCCGGATGGAATAGTGTGTAAAACATGTTTTATGCCATCAAATTCCAAAGTATGTCCCGCATTTGGACCACCCTGAAATCTGGCGATAATATCATAGTTTTTGGTAAGTACATCAACAATTTTTCCTTTTCCTTCGTCTCCCCATTGAAGACCTAGTAATAAATCTACGGCCATGCAGTAAGTTATTGGTTAGTTATTAGCTTTTTCTTTATGAGTTCTTGTACCGTAGAAGTACAATGAATGATTATTTATTTTAATGTCGAATACTTCCTCTATGGTTTGTTTGATGGATTGTATTCGCGGGTCACAAAATTCAATTACCTCACCGGTATCCGTAAGAATTACATGGTCATGCTGCCTATCAAAATAGGATTTTTCATATTGCGCCTGATTCTTTCCGAATTGGTGTTTGCGAACTAGTTTACAATCCAGCAAAAGTTCGATGGTATTGTAGAGTGTTGCCCTGCTTACGCGATAGTTTTTGTTCTTCATGTTGATATAAAGCGATTCTATATCAAAATGTTCATCACTTTCATAAATCTCCTGGAGAATGGCATATCTTTCTGGGGTTTTTCTATGCCCGTTTTCCTCTAAAAAGGCGGTAAATACTTTTCTAACGATTTCCTGATCCTTATTGGTCCCCATAATTAAGTCATCATCTTAATGACAAATGTACATCTAAAAATACGAATATAGATATTTTATGACTGCAAGATTAAGGCT
>JAHEBI010000139.1 GCA_024642325.1 Eudoraea sp.
TCCCTGAGGATAAGTTAAAGGAAGTAGAGCGACTTCAGGGAATTGGAAAAGTAGTTGCAATGGCAGGAGATGGTATAAACGACGCCCCGGCCCTGGCGAAAAGTGATGTGGGTATTGCCATGGGTACAGGAACAGACGTGGCTATTGAGAGTTCATCCATTACTTTGGTAAAGGGCGATTTGCATGGTATTGTCAGGGCAAGAAACCTGAGTGACAAAGTAATGAAGAACATCAAACAAAACCTGTTCTTCGCCCTGCTGTACAATACCCTTGGCGTACCCATTGCTGCGGGAGTTCTCTATCCTTTTTTCGGGATATTGCTTTCCCCTATGATAGCTGCCGCGGCTATGAGCTTTAGCTCTGTTTCAGTCATTGCCAATTCGCTCAGATTAAGAAATACAATGATAGATTAAACCCATAGTCAAAAGAAAAGACAAAAAAATAAATTTCAGAATTATGAAAAAAAATATGCTTTATATCGGATTGGCAGTCATCGGAGGCTTGTTGGCCGGATACCTGATTTTTGGAAATAACTCAAATGAAGGTTTAGACGATGAACATGACCATAGCCAGGAAATGGTATCGGGCGAAATGTGGACATGTTCAATGCATCCGCAGATCATGCAACCTGAACCGGGCGACTGCCCCATCTGTGGTATGGACCTGATACCTGCTGAATCCGAAGCGGATGGTTTGGCGATTGGACAATTTAAATTGACAAAGAACGCTATGGCCCTTGCCAATATTATAACTACCAAAGTTGGTCCGGGGATTTCGGGGAACAATTCCCTTAAACTTTCAGGAAAAATAAAGGAGAATGAAAAGGCCTTGAAAACACAGGCTTCCTACTTTGATGGAAGGATAGAAAAACTGTTCATAAATTTTGAGGGGGAGGAGGTCAGAAGCGGACAGCAACTGGCGACCATCTATTCCCCCGAACTTGTTTCCGCGCAACAGGAATTGATTACGGCCGCAAGCCTGAAAGAATCCCAACCTGATTTATACCAAGCCGTTCGAAATAAGCTTAAACTATGGAAACTATCCGAAGAACAAATTGCGCAGATTGAGGAAACCGCCAGGGTAAGTGAAAATTTTCCTGTTTATGCCAATGTCACAGGAACAGTTTCTGAAATTATGGTAAAAGCCGGCGACTATATAAAACGAGGCTCACCCATGTTTAAAATAGCGAATCTCAATACCGTTTGGGCGGTTTTTGATGCCTATGAAAATCAGGTCTCGCTTTTAAAGGAAGGCCAAAAAATAGACATCGTTACCAAGGCCTATCCGGATACCAGGTTCGAGGCTAAAATTTCCTTTATAGACCCCGTACTGAATTCGGCGACAAGGACTATTGAGGTCAGGGCAGTTCTTCAAAACCTAAATGGCCAATTAAAGCCGGGAATGTTCGTGGCTGGCATGATAGGGCTTACATCAAAAATAAAGGATGATATGATTGTAATTCCCGAAAGTGCCGTTCTTTGGACAGGGGAACGTTCGGTGGTCTATATCAGGACCGACTCTGAAAGTCCGACTTTTGAAATGCGTGAAATAGCACTGGGCGATGCCGTCAATGGAGGATATGTGGTTTTGTCGGGTATAGAAAACGGGGAAGAAATCGTTACAAACGGGACCTTTACGGTTGATGCTGCGGCTCAACTCAAAGGAAAAAAATCCATGATGAACGAAAAAGCGGAAATACACTGATAACTCATGAGTATCCTACCCGGTTATCCTGTATATCGGAGCTCCTTCAGACCTTACAGTATTTAAAGTAATCTAATGCCTTAATAGGCTGTTGGTTATCCATACCTGGCTTATGCACTGCTGAGATTTACAATAACGGATAAACACTATCAGAAATTAAAAAACCGCTCTTATGAAGAGCGGCTTTTTAATTTATTACGATAGGAGTTTACATCATTCCCGGCATTCCCCCGCCACCCATAGGTGGTCCGGCAGGTGCTTCTTCCTTGATATCGGTTAAAGCACATTCTGTAGTCAGAATCATGCCTGCAACAGAAGCCGCATTTTCCAATGCTATCCTGGTTACTTTGGCAGGATCTATGATTCCTGCTTCGAGCATGTTCACATAGGTCTCCGATTTTGCATCATAACCAAAATCACCCTTGCCATCAAGTACTTTTGCCACCACTACAGAACCTTCTCCACCTGCATTTTCTACAATGGTTCGCATTGGAGCTTCAATGGCCCTTGCAACAATTTGCAGCCCTGTTTCTTCATCCGAATTTTCTACTGACACTTTTGAAAGCACAGACTTGGCCCTGATAAATGCCACACCTCCACCGGCAACAATACCTTCTTCAACCGCCGCTCTTGTGGCATGAAGTGCATCGTCTACCCGGTCTTTCTTTTCCTTCATCTCTACTTCAGATGCTGCACCAACATAGAGTACGGCAACTCCTCCGGCCAATTTAGCCAAACGCTCCTGAAGCTTTTCTTTATCATAATCAGAAGTGGTAGTCTCTATCTGAGATTTAATTTGATTAACTCTTGTCTTTATGTTTTTTGCTGCCCCGGCTCCGTTGACAATAGTTGTATTATCCTTGTCGATGGTTACTTTTTCACAAGTACCAAGCATATCCAAAGTGGTATTTTCCAGAGAGAATCCTCTTTCTTCCGAAATTACGGTACCATTGGTTAATATAGCTATATCTTCAAGCATAGCCTTTCTTCGATCGCCAAATCCTGGTGCTTTTACAGCGGCTATCTTTAACGAACCTCTTAATTTATTTACTACTAAAGTTGCCAATGCTTCTCCGTCTACATCTTCAGAGATAATTAATAGCGGCTTCCCGGATTGTGCTACCGGCTCAAGAACAGGCAACAGGTCTTTCATTGTTGAGATCTTTTTGTCAAACAACAATATATATGGGTTTTCAAGATTGGCAATCATCTTGTCCGAATCGGTTACAAAATAAGGAGAAAGATATCCCCTGTCAAATTGCATCCCTTCAACAACATCTACATAAGTGTCTGTTCCTTTTGCTTCTTCAACGGTTATAACGCCTTCTTTACCAACTTTTCCGAAAGCCTGCGCGATAAGTTCACCAATAGTTTCATCATTATTAGATGAAATAGTAGCCACTTGTTTAATTTTTTCAGATGAGTCACCTACTTTTTTTGCCTGCTTTGCCAAGTTTTCAACAATTGCCTCAACGGCCTTGTCTATTCCTCTTTTAAGATCCATTGGATTAGCACCTGCAGCAACATTTTTAAGGCCTTCCTTAACAATAGCCTGAGCTAGTACTGTAGCCGTAGTAGTTCCGTCACCAGCAAGATCATTGGTTTTAGAAGCGACTTCTTTTACCATTTGCGCCCCCATATTTTCCAAAGCATCTGCCAATTCTATTTCCTTAGCTACGGTAACACCATCCTTAGTTACAATGGGAGCCCCAAACGATTTGCTAACAATTACGTTTCTTCCTTTAGGTCCCAAGGTTACTTTTACTGCGTTGGCCAGAGCGTCAACGCCTCTTCTTAGACCATCCCGTGCTTCAATATCAAACTTTATATCTTTTGCCATTTTCTAGTATTAATTTTCTGTTATTAAATAATTGCTAAAATGTCGCTTTCCCTCATCATAAGATAATCGGAGCCGTCAAGTTTAAGCTCGGTACCGGCATATTTTCCATAAAGTACCGTATCTCCAACTTTTACTGTCACTTTATCATCCTTAGTACCCGGGCCAACTGCCACGACTTTCCCTTTTTGTGGTTTTTCCTTGGCGGTATCCGGAATATATATCCCCGATGCCGTCTTAGTCTCCGCTGCCATAGGCTCAATTAGGACCCTGTCTGCAAGTGGTTTAATGTTTACTTTAGCCATATTAATTAGTTTTTAGTTTATTATTTTCTCTTTCTATTCGGCAGAAATTATGCCATAGCTTGAAAACTGACATAATGTTAAAATAAAAATGCCAGCTTGTCATTTATGCTGGCATTTGAATATATTTCCTTGCTGTTTTCTATTGAATTGTATCTGAAGGATTACTATTGTCAGGCGCAGGTAATTGTTCCGGAACTTCTTCAGGAACTACATTTTCAATATCATCACCTTGCAGTAATTTGGATTCGGCATCCCCAAAATTCCCTTTAAGCGCTACATTGGATAAAAGAATTAAAACTATTAACAGAGTAGCCAGGGTCCAGGTGCTTTTGTCCAGGAAATCCCCGGTTTTCTTAACACCTCCTACTATTTGAGTTCCTCCTCCGCCAAATGAAGAAGATAATCCCCCTCCTTTGGGGTTTTGGACCATAATAACCAATATCAAGAGTAAACAAACGACTATGATAAGGACCAAAAAGATTGAAAATGTGCTCATTTATTTTGTATTTTCTTGCTGTAGCTTTCGCACTGCTTTTATTCGGTTTGCAAAGAAACTACTTTTTTCTGGATATTTCAAACTTAAAATCTTGTACGCCTGAATGGCTTTTTTATACTTTTTTTGCTCCAGATAAACTTTCGCCAGTGTTTCAGTCATCAACTCATTTTTATCCAGTGTAGTTGATTCTTTGATGTTCACATTTGAAGTAAGATTTTCTGTGGGAACTATCCTGGGCCTGTTTTCTATAAACCGATCTATTAATTCAAATTTTTTCTTTTTAAGGATATCTTCTTCCAATGGAAAATTAATGTCCTTCATTTCTACCTCTTCTTTTTTGTCTTCTTCCTTGTTTCTTTTTATGGATTTAAATGATGTAAGCTGCAACCACTCACCAAAAGAATGTTTTTCTTTTTTTGTAAAGGGCAGGGGTTTGCCAAGTTCTAATTCTTTAGCGGCCTTTTTCTTTGCGGCAATGTCTTTGTCGACAGCAGGATCCTTAGAAGCAAAAAGTAAAGGGTCAAGGATATTATCTGCATCCTTCATGCTTTGAGGTAATGGATGATCCTGTGAGTCATCAATAAGATGGGTATCTGTATCCGGATTAGGTTCAACTTCCTCTGAGAAGATTTCCTGGTCAGACAAGGGCAGGGTTTTACCCGAAATGGTATCGGCAATGGTGTTTTGAGGAAACTCTTCGGAGGTAATGAAATCGAAAAGAATATCTCTGTCGGCCGTATACGCAGCAGTTACTTTTAATGCATTATTATATTTAAAGCTATTTAGATTTTTGAGACCTTTTAAATGAAGTGCGCGGGCAGCCTGGAAATAGGGGTATTCTTTCAGGATATCTTCCAGTTGATTCGTCTGGACAGGTTCTAAAACCTTATCGGGATTCTGCAATAGGAAAGTAAAATCTGCTACGTTCATTTGAATTTGTTAATCAATGTATTGAGTATCTCCAATATCAGGAGACCTATCATATATTTATCCTGTTTTCTCTACCAGTCTGCAAGTGACGCATTAAAAATATCCTGTGTTATCCTTTCAAAAATAGCACTTATTGCTTCATCCCTGACCGATGAAAATTGCGCATTGGCATCATAATCATAAAAGAAAGAAAACCGCTGTTCAAAATCTACATCTTCTTTGGTCCTATTAAAAAAGCGCACGTTCACGGCCATAGTTAATCTATTCTGAGCAGCCCGCTGTTGTGCAGTTGCTGTCATTGGAGATATCCGGAACTCCACAATTTCACCTTCATATAATAAATCCGCATCTGAATTGCGTAAATCCAGATTGGTTTGGTTCAGGATCAAATCCTGCAATGCCAAAGTAAAATCCCTGTCCAAACCCGGATCAAAGGTAGATCCGGGGCTTTGAGTCGCATAGTTCTGAAAATAATTGACCTGAAATGAGGTTGCCGTACCTACATCTCCCCCGGTAAAATTATAAGCTCCACAGCCCATTAAAAGTAATGTCAGGGAGATGCTCAGGATACTGATTATAGTTTTTTTCAAAAGATATAGTTCAAAAATTAGTTACAAGTCATATTGTTTAATCTTTCTGTACAGTGTTCGTTCAGAAATGCCCAATTCTGCAGCTGCAGCTTTGCGTTTACCTTTATTTCTTTCCAGGGATTTCCGGATTAATTCAATTTCTTTCTCCTGTAAAGAAAGTGTTTCTTCCTCTTCTATTTCTTCTGCAAAATCATATTTGTCTTCCTGCCGTATTTCCTGTCTTGTATCTATTCTGGCTTCCGGTAATGGTAAAGCTTTTAATGCTTTACTCTTTTCTTCCTTAACATCCTCCCCATTAGAACCATAAATCTTACGGATCAGATTTTCATTTTCCTCCTGTACTTTGGCAGAATCATTGTTTCGAAGCATTTCCAAAGTAAGTTTTTTGAGATCATTCAGATCGCCTTTCATATCAAACAATACTTTGTAAAGAATCTCCCTTTCGTTACTGAAGTCATTCTCCTTTTTTCCCCTTCCGATTACAGCAGGGAGATTGGAGTCGCTGGCATGAGGCAAATAGTCGTTTAAAGTAGATAAGGTAATATTTCTCTCCTGTTCTAAAACCGAAATTTGTTCCGCGACATTTCTCAATTGCCGGATATTTCCCGGCCATCTGTATTTGGTGAGTAGTTGTATGGCATCATCCTGAAGCCTTATTGTGGGCATTTTGTACTTCTGGCTAAAATCAGATGCAAATTTTCTAAATAATAAATGTACATCCTCACTTCGTTCTCGCAGCGGGGGAATATGAATTTCAACCGTACTCAATCGGTAATATAAATCCTCCCTGAATTTTCCTTTTTTGATGGCCTCTAATATATTCATGTTGGTGGCAGCCACAATTCGAACATTGGTTTTTTGTACCTGCGAGGACCCCACTTTAAGAAATT
>JAHEBI010000140.1 GCA_024642325.1 Eudoraea sp.
CAGGCAAAGCTTTCGGAAATCATCCTCAAGCAACTTGCGGGGAATTTGACATTATAATTGAGAAATTATGGTTTAGGCTATTGTCTATTTCCCGATACAGAAGTTGGCAAAAATATTCCCTAAAAGGTCATCATTTGTGATCTCCCCTGTGATCTCACCAAAGTGATAGAGAGCCTGACGGATATCAATGGCCAAAAGATCACCGGATAAACCTTCCTGCATACCTAATTGCACTTTTTTAATCTCCTCCAGGGCTTTTAACAGCGCATCGTAATGCCTGCTGTTGGTTACAATAGTCTCATTATTTCTTAAAACCCCTGCGTTCACATCTTCCAATAGCCTGGTTTTGAGCTCTTCTATTCCCGTTCCGGTTTTAGCAGAGAGCAATTGGTATTCCATTTTGTCATCCCTGTTAAACAACCCATTCAATTTGTTCTTTAAGCTCTTTATTTGATCCGCAGGAAGAAGGTCTGTTTTGTTAATGAGAGCAATCAATGGTTTTAATGGGTATTTATTCCTTATTTTTTTTAGCTCATCATAAAAGCTCGCTTCATGATCCAATACATCAATAGCTGAAATCAGGAAAAGCACCACTTCGGCTTTTTCCATTTTCGCATAGGTTCTCTCTATTCCAATCCGCTCTACTTCATCCGTAGTTTCCCGTATTCCCGCAGTATCAATAAATCGAAATCCAATTCCTCCAATAGTGATTTCATCTTCAATACTATCCCTGGTTGTGCCGGCAATTTCCGATACTATGGCACGTTCTTCCTTTAACAACGCATTTAAGAGGGTAGATTTACCTACATTGGGTTCTCCTACAATGGCTATAGGGATGCCGTTTTTTATAACATTTCCCAGAGCAAAAGAATCTACCAATCCCTTAAGAACACTTTCAATCCTGTTTAATAAATCCTGAAATTCTTTTCTGTCTGCAAATTCAACATCTTCCTCTGCAAAATCCAACTCCAGTTCAATTAAGGAGGCGAAATTTAAAAGTTCTTCCCTAAGGAGCTTAATCTCATTGCTAAAACCTCCCCGCATCTGCTGCATGGCAATTTTATGGGTTGCTTCGTTATCGCTGGCTATGAGATCGGCAACGGCTTCGGCCTGACTTAAATCTAATTTGCCATTCAAAAATGCGCGTAAAGTAAATTCACCCGCATTGGCCATGCGACAACCTTGTCGTATAAACAGTTGTATGATTTGTTGCTGAATGTATATTGATCCATGGCATGAAATTTCTACCACATCTTCCCCTGTATAGCTGTTTGGTCCTTTGAAAACAGAAACCAAAGCCTTGTCAATTGTAGTATTTCCATCCAAAATATATCCTAAATGAATGGTGTGTGTTTTTACTTTTTTTAAATCTTTATTGCTGACAGATCTGAATACCAGCGAAGCTAAAGAAATGGCATTCTTTCCGGATAAGCGAATCACGGCAATGGCACCTGCACCGGATGGTGTGGCTAATGCTATTATGGTATCCTTTGGAATCATAGACCTATTTATTGCAAAAATAGGTAAAAGCCATTTATCCGCTATATAAAAGCACTATGAGACAAATCCTCAGGGGTTTCTCAATAAAAAGCACCGGGTCATCAACTGTTAATTTTTAAAATTTCTGAATCAAGCCTTAAATTTTATGTAACATTTTGTAGAAAATTATGTCTTATAAGTATCATCATTAAAATCAATCAAAAAATGGAAGTTATCAATCAAAGAACAATGCGTGCCGACAGGCAATTGCTTGTTATTACACACCTGACACAATTATTAAATTACATAATTGGATTTGGAGGTTTTATTACTCCCTTAATAATATGGTTGTCTTCAAAGAATTCTGTTGAGGATTTAGATGAACATGGAAAGGCTATTCTTAATTTGCAACTGAGTATATTGCTATACATTGTCCTGAGTATTCCGGCGATTCTGTTATTTGGACTTGGGATACTTACACTAATTGGGGCCGGGGTTCTTGGTTTTGCGCTACCTATTGTAAATGCAGTCAGGGCATCAAGAGGAGAATCTCCAAGTTACTTTATGACCATACCTTTTATATCCTAAAATTTGACATAAAAAAATCCCGCCAACCGGCAGGATTTTTTTTATGTTATTGGCTTTAATTATTAAGCATCACCGGCATTACCAGCATGGTTACCATTTCGCCTTCGTCCAGTCCATCAATGGGAGTAAGTATTCCCGCCCTGTTGGGAAGACTCATTTCCAGACATACTTCTTCAGAAGTTAAGTTTCCTAACATCTCTATTAAAAACCGGGAATTAAACCCAATCTGCATATCGTCTCCCTGATAGGAGCAGGTGAGCCTTTCTTCCGCTTTATTGCTGTAATCTATATCTTCAGCGGAAATATTCAGTTCGGCCCCGGCAATTTTGAGGCGGATTTGATGAGTAGTTTTGTTAGAGAAAATAGAGACCCGCCTTACAGAACTCAATATTTGATTCCTGGAAATGGTCAATTTATTAGGGTTCTCTTTCGGAATTACTGCCTCATAATTTGGGTATTTACCGTCAATTAAGCGACAAATTAGCTCTGTATTGTCAAAACTAAATTTGGCATTACTATCGTTGTATTCGATTTTCACCATTTCCTCACTGCCTGCAAGAATACCTTTTAAAAGGTTTAATGGTTTTTTAGGCATTATAAATTCAGCAACTTCAGAAGCTGTCACATCGTTACGTTGGTATTTTACCAATTTATGTGCATCTGTGGCCACAAATATTAAATGTTCCGATGAGAACTGAAAGAACACACCACTCATTACAGGCCTCAAATCATCATTGCCGGCTGCAAAAATTGTTTTATTAATGGCGTTTGCCAGAATATCACCCATAATATTGGTTGAACTTGGATTTGCGAGTTCAACGGCCTTTGGGAATTCTGCACCATCAGCATAGGCAAGGGCGTATTTTCCATGATTAGAACTGATCTCTACGGTATTATTATCTTCGACAACAAATGTGAGGGGCTGTTCGGGAAAGGTCTTTAAAGTATCCAGTAAAAGCCTGGCGGGCACTGCTATTGTACCTTCGGAATCAGAATCAACCTCCAAAACCGAACTCATTGTGGTCTCCAGATCGGAGGCTGAGACAGTAAGTTTGTTCTTGCTTAATACAAACAGGAAATTATCAAGAATTGGTAGAGTATTACTGTTGTTAATTACCCCACCCAAAACCTGAAGTTGCTTTAATAGATACGTACTGGAAACAATAAATTTCATTCTTTATTTTTACTTTTTGTTCGACGCCTTTATTGGGTATTTCGCTTTGAAAATGCCAGGAATCCAATAAAACAAATATATCCTAAATGTGCTTTTGAATAAAACAAACTTATTAACACCTAGGCACTGTATTTTCTCTTTCTGAAATAGTTAAATGCAAATCCGAAAAATAATACAAGAAATACAGGAACGCCAACGTTAATCAACTGCCACTTGGATTTTTGTTCTGCTATTTTTTCAGGATCTAATAAGGCTATTTTCACTTTCTTATTTCTAATGTTTATAAGTCCGGTATCATCCAGAAGATAATTGATGCTATTCACCAAAAATTCCTTGTTGCCATAAAAATTATTGGTCCATTTATCATACCCCAGTTCAAGCGGAATGTTATTCCTGATTTGGTTTTTTATGACATCCCCATCTGCAACTATGAGCATTTTATTCTCATTTCCTTTGAGTTTGGTGCCTTCTAATTTTACCGGAACAATTCTGTTGGTAAATGCCGAATTAAACTCACCTTCAACAAGAACGGCCAAAGGCTTATTTCCATCGTTGTAACTCTCCTTATCTGGTGGGGCGTTAATTATATCCAGACTTATTAATTTTGGCGTGCCTTCAGGCCTTGAAAGCGGCGAACTCGAATAGAGCACGGTTTTGCGGTATGCATTGGAAATAGTGTCTATACTATTTGCAAATTGAAAGCGGATGGCCTCAAGGTTATTATTAATAGGATGGTTGTTGGAAGAGAAAACCATAGGATTGTAATACCAGGGTACCGGGTTATACTGAGAGTTATTCCCTTCACCTGAAGCCAAAACTATCTGCGTAAAATACAAATCATTAATGAGCACCGGATTTATCCTAAAACCATATTTGAAGAAAAAATCATTAAGGTTTAGATCCCTTGGGAAAGCCATGGAACTGCCTTTATCATTAAAAAGACTGTCTAATTCTATAGCTACCTGATCTATTAACCAAATAGATTTTCCGCCGTTTATTATAAACTGATCCAACACATATTTTTCCTTATCGGTAAAGGCCTCTGTGGGCTTGGCAATTAGGGCCAGATCATATTGCTTTAGTTGGTCCAATACTCTTTGTGGGTTTTTTTCAACCGAATCCAGGGTGATAGCCCCTATGTTGTAATAATCTTTTATCGCAGTCAGATAGTCTGCTAAATAAATATCCTCTAATTCCCCATTTCCCTTTATTACAGCTACTCTTTTTTTTGTTTTGATTGACAGTTTAGTAAAGGCATCTGCAAAGGCATACTCTAAATTTTGCACAGAATTATTCACTCGTTCTTCTGAAGATGCGCCCAATTTATTTTTTAATAGAGCCACTTTTATGGTTTTATTATTGTAATTGACCATGGCCCAGGGAAAAATAATCTCCTGTGATACTCTTCCATTTTCTTCAACCGTAACATTCGTCGGTGTAAGCCCCAGACTTTGCAGTTCAGAAATGACGGCCTCGGGTTGGGTGTTATCTGAAAGGGGATCGATAAAATTATATTTTACATTTGCGTTCTTTGCTGCGAATTCCTCTAGAATCTGTTTGGCTTCCACCTTCAGCTTTGCAAATTCGGATGGCAACTCCCCATCCAGCAACACATCAATTACAACGGGGGAATTAAAAACTGAAACGGCTTCTATTGCCTGCTCAGAAAGGGTGTATCGTTTATCCTCAGTGAGATCCACCCTTGTATAAAATAAACTCGCACCCAAATTGACCAGGATGAATACAAGCAATGCCAATCCATAAGTAAATAACTTGTTGCGTTTCATTACCTGGAATGATTTTTTAATTGAACAATTGAAAAGTACAGGAAAAGGACGGCCAAACTAAAGAAATACAGTAAATCCCTGCTGTCTAAAACCCCTCTTGAAATTCCTTCAAAATGTGATTTCATACCCAGTGAAATTACAAATTGAGCAAGATCACTATCAGGGATAAGCGTGGCAAGACCTTCAAATCCATAATAGCATATAAAACATACAACCAGGGCAAGGATAAAGGAGATAATTTGATTTTCGGTCAAAGTAGATGAGAATATTCCAATTGCCGTATAGCTCATGGCCAGGAATATCAACCCAAAATAGGATCCATAAATAAGGCCCCAATCCAAATTGCCTGGAATAATTGCCAATTGCGAAATACATAGGCAATAAAGAATTGTAGGAATTAAAGCAATCACAACCAGAAACAATGCCCCAAAAAACTTACCATATACGATTTGCCCCATACTTAAGGGTCTTATAAACAGCAGCTCCAGGGTGCCGGCTTTCTTTTCTTCCGAAAAGCTCTTCATGGTTACGGCAGGAATCAGGAACAAAAAAATCCAGGGAGTTAAAAGAAAGAAATTGCTCAGATCTGCAAAACCATATTCGAAAATGTTAAAGTTACCTTTGAACACCCATAGAAACAGACCGTTGAGGATAAGGAAAAAACCTACAACCAGATAACCAACAGGTGTCATAAAGAATGAAAGTACTTCTCTTTTAAAAATGGCAAGCATAGGTCTATTCTACTGATTTAATTCTGTTTACACTCCAGGCTTCCGGCTTATCTTCAAATAATAACTTCGTTTTTGCCCAAACATTTCTAAAGAATTCAGATTTTCTGTACTCATCCAGATTTTCTTCTTTTTCCCATGTGCTGTAGGTAAAGAAGATATTCGGATGCTCCCTGTCCTGGTAGAGTTCCAGGGAGAGGCAGCCTTTAAAATTCCGGATAAAGTCCTTGGTTTCTTCAAAAATCAGCTCAAAACTAGCAATATTTTCTTTTTTTAAAGTCAATTTAACGATGCGTATCAACATTTATAAAAAGTTTATAATAATGGTATCTCTGTAATCCAGACCCAATAGGGTAGAAGCACTACCTACAGTATTGAGATCACTTTTATAGATGGCCAGTTCCAAATAGTCAGAAGAATTGTAGAGCGCCAATAAATCCCCTGGCCCTTTACGCTGGCTTTTGCCCAGGTCGAAATTGATGATGTCACTGTACCTGTTATGGATTTGATTTATTTTTCTATTCCTTGCGTTAATTTCATATTTCCTCCCATTTCTATAAGCTTCAAAGAGGCTTTTTTGAATATTGGTAATTACATTTCCATAATTGTCTATATAAATAACACTCCCGACTATTGTTTTCCCTTCGTTCGTTATCCTTGGGGCGAATTCTTTAAGTTCCTTTAAGTCTTCAAATGATTTACCAACAACCTCCAGCTTTCCGCCTCGGGCAATATGGCATGCAACCTTAACAAATATATCAAGCACCGGAAAAGAACTAATTACCGGATTCGGAATATTTATTTCAACAATTTTTTCGGGTTTTATCTCCGAAGTTATCAGACTAATTACCCCATTATTAGCACTTATGAAATAGTGGTTATCAACCAGTACGGCAATGTGCTTGTTTTCAACAGTAGGTTCAGAATCTACCCCAACAATATGAATGGTTCCTTCCGGAAA
>JAHEBI010000141.1 GCA_024642325.1 Eudoraea sp.
TCTGAAACTAAAAAGAACCACATCATCAGTTTTCCATAACTTGCTCCCAAAGGTCGGTTTCCACCCCCCCAAACGCTTTCTTCTGTACTCGTTGCTACCGTAGAATCCATAAAAAAATTTATCGTGTTATAAGAATAATGGCAAATTTACATTTTTTTCAACTATAGAAAAGCCGAATTATGATACAAATCAAATTTTGTAATCATTTATTATCCAAAGTAATAAAAAAACAGCACAAGATAGACCCACAAAAGATCTAAAAAATGCCAAAAAGTTGCCCCAAGTTCAACTCCTAACATATTCTTATCCGTGTATTTATTCCTAAGGTTATTATATATTACCACTAAAAGTGAAATAAGTCCTGCAATGACATGAACAATGTGTACGGCCGCTATCAAAAAAATAAAGGACATTGTAATATTGCTGGTAGGTCCGGTAAAATAGTAACCCTGACTAATCAGTTGTGAAAAACCGGAGAATTGAATAAAAATAAAAGCGATGCCAAGTAACAGTGTAACAAGCAACCATTGCGTACCCGCGCTGCTTTTGTTTGTTTTAATCGCTTTTTTGGCAAGAATGTACGTAACACTGCTGAGAATGATCACAACTGTACTATATAAAAATGCCGACGGGAATTCAAATTCGTTTAGCCAATCTGCCCGTGAACTACTCACGATATAGGCACTCGTCCATCCTGCAAATCCCATAAGCAAACTCGCTATTCCAAACCATAGCATCATTTTCTTCGCTCTGGTTTTCTTTTCTCTGTTTGTGCCTTGTGTAAGATCCATATATTACAAAAATTTATCAATAACATAAACCAACTGCATAAGTGTGATATAGCTTACACTGATCAACATGAGTTTCCTTGCCGATTTATTATCCCTTTTTTCAAATAATTTAAAACCAAAAACCAACATTATTAATCCCATAATAAGGATTATTACAGCAGCCGGAATGGATAAATTCAATCGCCCGGTAATTCCAAATGCAGGAATCACGGAGATGATTATCATCCAAATTGTGTACATGATGATCTGAATTGCCGTACCCTTATCTTTTTTCCCGGTAGGCAACATTTTAAATCCTCCTTTTTGGTAATCCTCATCCAACATCCAGGCTAATGCCCAAAAGTGAGGGAATTGCCAGAAAAACTGTATCATAAATAGTGTTCCCGGCTCTATTCCGAAATTATTAGTGGCAGCTACCCAGCCCAGCATAAATGGAATTGCTCCCGGAATTGCCCCTACAAAAACTGACAATGGTGTCTTCGTTTTTAAAGGTGTATATACACTGGTATAAAGAAATATTGAAACAGCCCCAAACATAGCCGTTTTTGGGTTGAGAATATAAAGGCTAATCACACCCAAAGCTGTCATTAAGATGGCCAGGGTCATCGCTTTATTAACAGACATCCTCCCTGCCGGAATGGGCCTGTTCCTGGTTCTGTTCATCAAAGCGTCAAGATCTTTTTCAATAACCTGATTAAAAGCATTAGACGCGCCTACCATACAGTACCCTCCAAAGGCCAGCAGCAGAATTGAAAGAAGGTCTACCTCATAAGCCCCCAAGAAATAGCCTGCCAAAGATGAAAAGACAACGCTAAGTGCGAGCCTTGCTTTGGTAATCTCCTTAAAATCAGCAAAAGTCAATACCCCTTTGGTATCGTTTGCCGCAGAAACAGCCGTCTTCATTTGAAATCCCTAATCTATAGACCGCGAAATTTAATCTTCGCTTTTGTGAGGTGGCAAAGATAAGGCCCATTACATTTTCCTGCAACGAAATATGTTTGTTTATACTATCTTTAAAGTATTCACTCATAAATATTTAATTCTATGGACTTTTATAAAACAAGAGTTGCGTTTCTGATCTTCATGTCCTCTGTTTGTATTTCGATCTTATCCGCACAGGAACAAGAGGAAGTGGTAATAACCATTGATAAACTTTCAAATGATGTATATATGCTAACCGGGCAGGGAGGTAACATAGGTATCTACATCGGGCAGAAGAATGTCTTTATGATCGATGACCAGTTTGATCGATTGAGCAGTAAAATAAAAGACGCTATTGAATCACTGACCAATAAACCTATTGCATTTCTTTTCAATACACATATGCATGGTGACCATACCGGGGGTAACGCGAGTTTCAATAATGATCTAACCACACTGGTAGCACATAACAATGTTCGAAAACGGGTTATGGAGAATGAGCAGAAGAAATTGGATGATAAAAAAATTACCCAGGAGTATTACAATAAGATGTTGCCTGAAGTTACCTTTTCAGACGATATTACGTTTTACGACGGGGAAGAAACCATTATGGCCTTTCATGTTCACAATGCTCATACAGATGGTGATGCTATGGTCTATTTCGTCAACAATGATGTCCTGCATATGGGAGATACTTTTTTTGCCGGCAGGTACCCATTTATTGACTTAAATAGCGGCGGCAGCGTAGAAGGATTTATTAATGCACATAAAAAAGCATTAATGGTTATAGGTGAAGAAACAAAAATTATTCCGGGTCACGGAAGGCCTTCCACAAAAAAAGAACTCGAAGAATATGTCGGTGTTTTAGAGAATATAAGGACAAATATTCTAACTGCCATTGAGGCTGGAAAAACTCTTGAAGAAGTGAAAACAGCCACTGACATTAGCTCGGACTATGACAACACTTATGGCGATGGTTTTATTAAACCAGATGTCATGCGGGAAACCTTCTACAAAAGTCTGAAGAACGACTAATTTTGCGCATTAAAAAACCCTGCCGATAAACGGTCAGGGTTTAAATATTTTTATAAAATTATAGCTTATTGTAATTTAAAGGTAATTGGAATACTAAAAGGTACCCTTACCGCTCTTCCCCTCTGTTTACCTGGTGTCATTTTGGGAAGTTTTTCAATAATACGCAATGCTTCAGCTTCCAGGTTCTTATCTGGTCCTCTGTATCTTATATTTCCAATGCTTCCATCTTTCTGAATCGTAAACATAACATTTACTCTTCCCTGTACGCCCATTTCCTGAGCAATTTCGGGATATCGGAAGTTTTTACGAATATGTTTTTGCATCATTTCATTAAAACACGCTCTTTTATCGCTGGCGCCCTCACAACCTGGAAATACTGGTACATCTTCAATTACGGCAAATGGAACATCAACATCATCTTCCATTTCATCTACTTCTACTTCCTCAATTTCTATAACTTCTTCTTCCTGGCTGGTCTCTGTTGATTCAATAACAGTTTCTTCCACTTCTTCTTCATCCTCCACAACTTCAATTACTTCAGGAGCAGCTGGCGGTGGTGGTGGTGGTGGAGTTTTTATCTGTTCTGTCATAGGAACTTCCTCATCCAAATTATCCTCTACATTTAAAGAAATGTCATATTCATTAGATTTATCGTAAGTTTTCCATTCAAAGGCTCCCCATACAATTAACATAACAAAGGCCAATCCTAAAACAAAATAGAGGCCACTATTCTTTCTCAAATCGGCTTTTGGATTCTTTTTTAGTTCCATATTCAAAAATTTTAATGATCGCTAATTTAACTATTAATTTAATTAAAAAACAATTAATCTTTCCATTTTAACGGTGTTTTACCAGAAAAAAGGGAAATTATTAAGCCCGCTCCAAAAAAAGCACCAAGGCTGTTGGCAAATACATCATATATTTCGCCGCTTCTGTATTGTGTAAACGTACTTTGTAATACTTCAATAATTATACCATAAACAATTACAGCAAGGGTTGCCAAAATAGCAGATCTTGATTTGCTTAATTGTCCTTTGGTTCGTTCCCTTATTAAGAGTGACCCCAGGATGGCGGCTACAAAATAAAAAAAGAAATGCACGATCTTATCCAGATTTGGAATGTTTATTTCCTCAGAATCCAGATCTTTAAACGAGATTAAGCTTAGGAAAGTAATGATTGCGATCCAGCAGGTAAAGCCTATTGTAAAACCATAACGTTTAAGCACCAATAAGCTCCTTGTATTCCGTTACACTCATCAGGCTATCGATCTCTGTGGCATCGCTGATCTTAACTTTAATCATCCAGCCATCACCATAAGGATCTGTATTTACTTTTTCCGGTTCATCCTCAAGCAATTCATTTAATTCAATAATCTCACCGCTTAATGGGAGAAAAAGATCGGAAACAGTTTTAACGGCTTCAACAGTTCCAAAAACCTCATCTTTTTCCAAAGTTTCATCCAGGGTCTCTACCTCAACATAAACGATATCACCAAGTTCGCCCTGTGCGAAATCTGTAATGCCAACGGTAGCAATATCTCCTTCGATCCTTATCCATTCATGGTCTTTGGTATACTTTAATTCGGATGGTAAATTCATTTTATTTCATTTTGATTTGCCCGCAAATGTAGCGGATAATCTGTTGGTTTTCAAAAAAAAAGTACATGATAAGATGCAATTTGCCTAAATGCCCAAATATCAAATAAAAACAATATTTGAAAAAATACACTTCGGATTTTCACCTAAAGGTCATCCTAAAAAAACGCATCAGATTAGTTTAATTTCCGAAGTTGTATCGAATGGTAAAACCGGTATTGATGGTAGTTTGTGGAAATGCTGTAGAAACAGCGAATTGTGAGAATGAATAATCAAAAAAGAACAAAGCGTTCAGGTTTTTATTAAGTGCATAGTCTGCGGTAAATTTGGTAGACAATAAGTTCTGTCCTGCAGTTGTCTGATTATCATCAATATTCAGATTCCTAATAATAGTGAGGTTATCTCTTAATGTAAAATCTGCCTTCAGATTTAAATCGCCTTTTAATCGTTGTTTCTGTCCACCAATATTAGTCACAAATTTCACATCCTTAAAACGATATCCAAGTCCCAGTGTATAGTCCTTGCCACTAATCTCTGTGAGCAGGTTATTATCGAAACTAAAAGAATAGGCTCTGTCTGTTCCTATTTCCGCAAGGACACTAAGTGAATTTTGCATCTCAAAATCTACCCGTACCAAAGGATTAAACTGGTCTGTTAGCACGACATTATTAATAATATTCTCTGGGAGGTAATCCTGAGTTTCCGGATTAATCGGCGGAAGATTATCATTAATTAGCTGTGATCTTTCCAGGTTGCTTTGGAACGTGTTTATACTGTAGGCAGATCGGTAGCCATGGCTCAATGAAAAACGCTTGAACTTCTTTTTAAAGGATTTAATGCGCATTAATCCTGTATATTTTATATTCCAGTTAGGTACGGGAATATCTCTAAAAGCATCTAAATTCACCCTGTTAACGTCCTGTCCTGTATAGGCTGCAAAGAAAGCCGGTAAAAGTACATCCTGGCTGGTTGGCCCATATCTCAAAGGATATCCATTCTCATCTAAACCTTCATCCGGGCTGGACCTGTCTGAGAACAACCTGTCTGCAACAACAATCCTGTTATTTTTGAAAGTGTCGAAATTCTTTGATTGAAATTCATCACTCTTACTAAACGTAGTACCAATCATTATGGTTGATATGCTGAAGTTGCCAAAAGTGTTTGGAGTTTGAGCTATATACTCCCCGGCATTGATTTCAAAATTCTCCTGTAAACTGCTGGAATATTGCCTGTCTGCCAATAAATCAATGGTAAGGTCCTGAACCGGTTGTGCCGTAGCTGTGACATTCAGCTGTTTGTTGGTACGTTTTATAAATTGTTCGTTAAACTCATTATAGGGTGTCAGCCATCCGTTACGTGCCGCTTCAAATCGCACATCTGCCTGGCTACCAAAGACAAAACCTAATGATGGTTTTATAGTTCCGATAAACCCAATAGACTGGGTATATCCAGGCAAAACTGTACCATTATTCTCCCGATAATTCACGTTTACACGTTTTACCATAGTGACTACATCTATTACGGTATTAAACGCACCACTGCTTTTCTTTTTCGGTTTTTTGCCGTCATCGGCAGGATTTCCCGCTTTATCCCTTCTAACAGGGGCATTCCCGGCATCGCCTTTGCCATCACGTCTTTTAAGGCCTATTTGATCATAAAAGCGCTGCATACTTAATGCAGCTGTAATAGTATGTGTGTTGGCATTCTGGATGGTGTTAATAACGGCATTTGGATCTCCGAGGGCTTCCTGAACTACTTCATTTAAGGCATCACCACCCCTCTGCCAATCAAAATTACTGGTATAGGTATACTGCATATTGATAAAGTCCAGGACGGGTATTTTATTTAGTGGAATATCATAATTTAACTGAAACTGCTGGGCATGCCTGTTAGGTTCTCCTATATCAAAGAAGCCATCCCAAACATTCAGGCTCTGGTTAATTTCTGAATCAGGATTACCATCCTCCTGAAAATAGTTTCGAACAATATTGTTGTTTGAGGAAGTGAGATTCAGACGCAATGATTTGGATAGGCTGTAGTTCAGTGCGTATTGCCAGTTAAAAAGATAGTTTCTCTGTTGAAGTAAAGGCAATTCGAGCTTTTCAACCCCAGGTTCCAAAACATCTCTAAACCTTTGCTGGTTGAATTGGCGATTGTAATCTGACTGAACAGAAAAACTGGTTGGCAATAAATTAAAATTCATGTCTTTCAACCATTTTAAATAGCTGCCGGTGAATAAAGAATCCTTTTTTTCAAAAGGGGCAACTGATGCGGGCTTAAAATTATAGTTATAGACAAATCCAGTCTTTACATTCTGATCTTTTAAACCAGCAACTTCAAAATCCCGGTGATCTGTCTGGTTA
>JAHEBI010000142.1 GCA_024642325.1 Eudoraea sp.
CAAAACATTGGGATCTATCCAGATCCAATGTACTTGCATTCAGAAGCTTTTTCGGTATTGCCGTACCCTACGGAAACGCTAATAGTGTTCCATTTGTTCGAAGTTATTTTGCAGGTGGGTCTAATGATAACAGAGCTTGGTTCCCCTATTCTTTAGGGCCAGGATCCACTGATAACATTAATGATTTTAATGAGGCAAACATGAAAATAGCCCTTAATTTGGAGTATCGGTTTCCCATATTCGGAAATATAAAGGGTGCTGTATTTGCTGATGCGGGCAATATTTGGAATGTCTGGGACAATGTACAGGAACCTGCCGCTATATTTAAGGGTTTTGAATCTTTTTCCGAAATAGCCCTTGGCTCTGGAATGGGGATAAGGTATGACTTCACTTATTTTGTATTGCGCCTGGATATGGGCTTTAAAACCTATAATCCAGCTGAATTACAAGGCCAAAGATGGTTTAGAGACTATAATTTTGCAAACTCTGTAATTCAAATTGGTATAAATTATCCTTTTTAGACCTTTAATTATTTTACTACATTTGCCACAATTCATAAAAATCTAACTGACTACAAAATTATGTCTCATTCTATAAAACCAGGAGTTGCTACAGGTGACGAAGTTCAGCATATTTTTAATTACGCCAAGGAAAATGGATTTGCCCTTCCGGCGGTCAATGTAACAGGCTCAAATACGATTAATGGAGTATTGGAAACTGCAGCTGCTTTAAATTCTCCTGTGATTATTCAATTTTCAAATGGTGGTGCACAGTTTAATGCAGGCAAAGGCATGTCCAATGAAGGTCAGCTTGCCGCCATACAAGGTGCCATCGCAGGAGCAAAACATGTACATCAGTTAGCTGAAGCTTACGGAGCCACTGTTATTCTACATACAGATCATTGCGCTAAAAAGTTATTGCCCTGGATAGATGGGCTGTTGGACGCAAGTGAAAAACATTTTGCAGCGACAGGCAAATCCCTTTTTAGCTCTCATATGATAGATTTATCTGAAGAACCAATTGAAGAGAATATTACCATTTGTAAGGGATACCTTGAAAGGATGAGCAAAATGGATATGACTCTGGAAATTGAATTGGGCATTACGGGAGGTGAAGAAGATGGCGTGGATAATTCAGATGTTGATGATTCAAAATTATATACCCAACCCGAAGAAGTGGCTTATGCATATGAAGAATTGTCTAAAATCAGCCCAAGATTTACCATTGCTGCGGCCTTTGGAAACGTTCATGGCGTGTACAAACCTGGAAATGTGAAGTTAACTCCTAAAATTCTCAGGAATTCACAAGTACATATTACTGAAAAATACGGTGTTGAGCACAATCATATAGATTTTGTTTTTCATGGTGGCTCCGGATCAACCGTGGAGGAAATTAGGGAAGCAATTGGGTATGGAGTCATAAAGATGAATATTGACACCGATTTACAATATGCTTTCATGGCTGGAGTCCGGGATTACATCCAGGGAAATTCGGCTTATTTACAATCACAGATCGGGAATCCGGATGGGGACGATCAACCGAATAAAAAATACTACGACCCAAGAGTTTGGCTTCGCGAAGGGGAAAAGACCTTTATCGACAGATTAAAAAAAGCTTTTGAAGATCTAAACAATATTAATACCTTGTAGGTAACATATAGTATTAAAATACATTCCAATGACTGCTTGGTTTAAAAGAACAGAAAAAGGTATACAAACTGCTACGGAGCAGAAAAAAGATACGCCTAAAGGTTTATGGTATAAATCCCCAACAGGGAAGATTGTTGAATCTGAAGAATTAGCCAAAAATTTTTATGTCAGTCCTGAAGATGATTACCATGTTAGAATTGGAAGTAAAGAATATTTCGAAATTTTGTTTGATAATAACAAATTTCGTGAATTAGACGCTAAATTATCCTCCAAGGACCCGCTGAAATTTGAGGACACCAAGAAATATTCAGACAGGTTGAAGGCTGCGCAAAAAAAGACTGGTTTAAAAGATGCCGTAAGAACAGCTGTTGGGAAGTCACTGGGCAAAGATCTGGTAGTTTGTTGTATGGATTTTAGTTTTATAGGTGGATCAATGGGAAGTGTGGTTGGTGAAAAAATTGCACGTGGAATAGATTATTCCATTAAGAAGGGAATCCCTTTTCTTATGATATCCAAGTCGGGTGGAGCCAGAATGATGGAAGCGGCTTTGTCATTAATGCAACTAGCCAAAACATCTGCTAAATTAGCGCAGTTAGCCGAAGCCAAAATTCCATATATTTCCCTGTGTACAGACCCAACCACAGGAGGTACGACTGCGTCCTATGCCATGTTGGGCGATATCAATATTTCTGAGCCGGGTGCATTGATAGGTTTTGCGGGACCAAGGGTTGTTAAGGAAGCTACCGGAAAGGAACTACCCAAAGGTTTTCAAACCGCAGAATTCGTTTTGGAAAATGGTTTTTTAGACTTTATTTCTCATAGAAAAGACCTGAAAAAGAATATCAATCTTTATATAGATCTTATTCAGAACGAGGCTATCAGGGAATAAAAAAGCCCCGTACTTATTAAGCCAGGGCTAATAATCAACTAATTATAGGTTTTTTAGTTCTTAAACCTTCTTAAAAATATTTCCTCCGTTTCTCCATCAGGATAGGTAAGAACAGCTTTGGCATCACAACTTCCGTCACCAAAATCCAGGCTCGCCGTTGCATCATTTCGTGAAATTTCCAGAATTCCGCTCACCAGGAATCTACAAGATAATTCTCTTCTTAGCGGGCTTATAGTTTCTTTTATAAATACGTTATTCAATTTCCCAATGTATGTGCCTTTTCCTGTGATGAGAAAAACATTATCGCCCCAGAATCCGCTTCCATAACCTTCAATCCATTCTCTGGTCCTGTTTCCGGTAAAACTCGCCGAATTCCCATCGGGCCATTCCCCTGTAAAATTTGCAAGCGCATCAGACTGTGGATTTCCATTTTCATTTGAACGCATACGCTGAACCGTCGCACTTCCGGCAACTGATACCCCATTAAATGTAAAATTGTCAAGCGATAAACTAAGAGTCTTTTTGTCCATTTCCATATCCATAAGATAACTTAGTTTAATGATCCCACTCAATAAATTCCCATTGGGCAATTCACATCCCTCTCCAAAATCAATAGTTTTTAATTTACTGGCACCAGTCACCACGGTGGTAACAGTTGCACAATCAGGCAAATAATCAGAAGTGTAAAAGTTTTTGGTAGTACTAAGGATTTCATCTGTAGCGTAAACATCTTCTCCAATGTTTATAATTTCCTCAGATATTGATTCAGACTCATCACTAGCTTTAAGTTGCGCCAAATCAAAGGTTTGTGTTTCTTTGATTTCAGGAGATTCATCTTTGTTACAGGAAACAACTAACGTAATTGCCAGGAGGAATAATCCTTTAAAATTCAATTTTTTTAAACAATTTTTCATGTTATCATTTTTTTATATTACTCAACTTTGACCCCTGTTAGTCATAAAGGTTTAATTGCATTTCAAAAATCATAAATGAGATGTGCTTTATCTAAATTTATTACTATCTTTGCGCTCGATTGAAAATCAATCAGATACATAAAAATCATTTAAAATAATATTGGAATGTATTTAACAAAAGAAGTTAAGGCAGAAATTTTTAAAAAACACGGTGGTTCAGAAGGTAATACAGGTTCCGCTGAAGGTCAGATCGCATTGTTCACGCATCGGATAAATCATTTGACCGGACATTTAAAAAGCAACCATAAGGATTATAATACAGAAAGATCCCTGGTAAGACTTGTGGGTAAAAGGAGAAGTTTACTGGATTATCTGAAGAAAAAGGACATTGAAAAATACCGTGACCTTATTAAAGAATTGAACATTAGAAAATAATATAAGGGGGAGGCATTGCTTCCCCTTTTTTATAAACAAAAGTCCCTGAATTTAGGGCAAACACAAAAAGCTTACACATAGTTTTTCATTGGTCAACAACACAACAACACAACTCAGACCGTCTATGTAAGACGGTTGACCATTGTTTAACAGCCTGATGAAGATTCAGGTTCTAATTAAAATTTATGATTCCAAAAACATTTAGAGAGGTCATTGACCTCGGTGATGGTAGAGAGATTTCTATCGAAACCGGAAAACTTGCAAAACAGGCCCATGGTTCTGTTGTTGTACAATCTGGAAACTGTATGCTACTGTGTACGGTAGTTTCCAATTACAAACAAAGTGATGTAGATTTTCTTCCCTTGACGGTAGATTACAGAGAAAAATTTGCGGCTTCAGTCCGTTATCCGGGTGGCTTTTTCAAAAGAGAGGCCAGGCCAAGTGACGGAGAAGTATTGACCATGCGACTGGTAGATCGCGTTTTGAGACCATTATTCCCAAAAGATTATCATTCTGAGACTCAGGTGATGATACAGTTAATGTCTCATGATGACAACGTTATGCCAGATGCAATGGCAGGTCTTGCAGCTTCGGCAGCAATTCAACTTTCAGACTTTCCATTTGAATGTGCAATTTCTGAAGTTCGTGTCGGAAGAGTGAATGGCAAATTTATCATTAACCCTACCAGGGCGCAATTACTTGAATCTGATATCGACATGGTCATTGGGGCATCTGAGGATTCCGTAATGATGGTTGAAGGTGAAATGGGTGAAATTTCTGAAGAAGAAATGGTTGAAGCCATCAAATTTGCTCATGAGGCGGTAAAGGTTCAGTGTGCTGCACAGATTAAACTAGCTGAAGCATTTGGGAAAAAAGAAGTTCGTGAATACGAAACTGAAGCTGAAGACGAATCCCTGATGAAGAAAATTCACGATCTGGCATATGACAAGGTATATAAAGTAGCCAAGGCCGGTTCTTCAAAACATGAACGAAGTACAGCATTTGCAGAGATAAAAGAAGAAATTAAAGCTGCTCATTCTGAAGAGGAACTCCAGGAAATTGGGGAATTAATCAGCAAATATTACTACAAAGCTGAAAAAGCTGCCGTGAGGGATCTTACATTAAATGAAGGTTTAAGGCTTGACGGAAGAAAGACAGATGAAATAAGACCAATTTGGTGTGAAGTGGATTATTTGCCTTCTACACATGGTTCGGCAATTTTCACAAGAGGTGAAACACAAGCTTTGGCAACTGTAACTTTGGGAACCTCCAGAGAAGCAAATCAAATAGATATGCCATCGTTTGAGGGGGAAGAAACTTTTTATTTACATTACAACTTTCCTCCTTTTTCCACAGGTGAGGCAAGGCCCATAAGAGGAACTTCCCGGAGAGAGATTGGTCATGGAAATTTAGCTCAAAGAGCATTAAAAGGAATGATCCCTGAAGATTGCCCCTATACAGTTCGCGTTGTTTCTGAGGTATTGGAAAGTAACGGTTCTTCTTCTATGGCAACAGTTTGTTCCGGTACAATGGCATTAATGGATGCAGGAGTACAACTTAAAAAACCGGTATCGGGAATTGCAATGGGTTTAATTACAGATACAGAAACCGGCAAATATGCAGTATTATCAGATATTCTGGGCGATGAAGATCACCTGGGAGATATGGACTTTAAAGTTACCGGGACTGCCGATGGGATAACCGCTTGTCAAATGGATATTAAAGTTAAGGGGTTGTCCTACGAAATTTTAGTAAAAGCATTGATGCAGGCTAGAGAAGGAAGACTCCATATTCTTGAGAAATTAACTGAAACTATCGCTCAACCAAATGAAAGTGTAAAAGCACATGCACCAAAAATGGTTACGACCACCATTCCGGGTGCTTTTATAGGTGCATTGATTGGACCTGGCGGGAAAGTGATTCAGGAACTACAGAAAACAACAGGTACCACTATAGTTATAAATGAAGATCCAATTACGGAAGAAGGACTTGTGGAAATCTTAGGAACAGACCAGGCAGGTATTGATGCCGTGCTTGCCAAAATAGATTCCATTACGTTTAAACCGGAAGTGGGAAGTGTCTATGAGGTTAAGGTGATTAAACTTTTAGATTTTGGCGCTGTAGTAGAATATGTAGAAGCCCCTGGAAATGAAGTTTTACTTCATGTCTCTGAACTAGCCTGGGAAAGAACGGAGAATGTAACTGATGTTGTAAACATGGGTGATGTTTTTGATATTAAATATTTAGGAACGGACCCCAGAACCAGAAAGGAAAAAGTATCTCGTAAAGCTTTATTGCCAAAACCGGAAGGTTATAAGGAAAGACCCCCAAGGGAAAACAGGGATCGTGATAGAGATAGAGGCAGAAACGACAGAAGCAGAGATCGCAAACCCAGAAGAGATTAATTTTTTAGCATTTAAATATTTTAAAACCCCTTTAAAACAGGGGTTTTTTTATACAATTTAACCAAATAGTTAAATTAGTATGCCGCAATTGTAACATTTACAGCTTTTTTACGTATAAGTATATGCAGTCCATGCACTTTGAACTTAACATATAAAGGAAAACCTAGATGAGACAGCTTAAGATTACAAAACAAGTTACCAACAGGGAAACAGCATCCTTAGATAAATATTTACAGGAAATTGGCAAGGTAGATTTAATCACTGCAGATGAGGAAGTAGAACTGGCACAGCGTATTAAAGCAGGTGATCAACTGGC
>JAHEBI010000143.1 GCA_024642325.1 Eudoraea sp.
CTTTTTATCGGGATGCAGTAAAATATCTCCCTCGGAGATATAACTCCCCTTTACCCTGGCAAAGGCTTCATCTTCCGGAATAGTTTTGTAAAATTCGGTATAGGCAAGTTCGTTGTTTCTTAAAGCTGCAAAAAAGGAATAGATACCCGATTTTGAGAGTTCATTATTGTACCTGTTTTTTGACCAGTCTGCCTGGTCATTCGTAATAAATAGACCAAAAAATAATGCGACTACCAACCAAAGGAACGCTGCCGATGCCTTTTGTCTGATGGATGTTTCATTATGAAATGTATTGCCGAAGAATCCCATTTTGAAAACTCCAAACAGGCTAAGTGCGACCAGGCCAAAAAGTGAGGAAATCAAAATGGGCAGGGGATAGGATTCATTGATATTTTGAACCACTTCGTAGGTATAGATCAAATAATCGACCGCAATAAAATTATAGCGGCGCTGGAATTCGTCCCAAAATGTAATCTCCCCAAAAAAGGAAAAGTAGCTGATTAGAATAGCCAGGAAAAATCCTAAGTAGGTAATGAGCTTATCAGGTAACGAGCCATGCCATTTAACAGGTAATAGCAGCAGATACAATAGATATGGGAGGGTAAAAAATGAGACCGTGCCCAAATCAAAGAACATTCCTGTCATCAATGTTCTCAAAATGTCAAAAATCCCTTTATCGACTTCGTCATAATTCCAAATAAAAAAACATATTCTGACCAAAAAAGAAATCAATAAAAAAATAAGCACGAATGCTTTTAAAAGGGCAAGACGCTTTGGGAACAATTTAGACCACATGGATGTTAGTATTGAGACCAAATATAAACTTAAATTCTAAAGGAATCTTAAAGATAGGCAGACACAAAAAATAAGGTTCTCCTTTTGTTAACCGCCATAATCAATGAAAAAGCGGATTATGGAAATTTTTTAGATTTTGTACTTGAAGCCCAGCCTGAAAATCTGCGTCTCATAATAATTTTCGTAAAGCGCGGTAAAGCCTTCATTGCTAACTTCCTGCCGAATACCAAAGCGATTGAAGATATCGCTCGCCGAAAGTGTAAGCTCTGCTTTTTTATCCCAAAAGCTTTTCTTAATGCCAATATCTACCGAGGAGCGGGCATATTGTTCCCCCTGGGGAATGTTTCTTTTTGAAAAATAGATGCCGGTAAGCTGCACGGTAAAATCTTTGGGTAAACCATATTCGGTATTGACCTTTACATCATAGGCATTGGCGGTCGAGGCATTTATGGTAAAAGGTCTCTCATAGGGGAAAAGCAAGGTGCCTTGATAGGCATCGATGGCATTTGAATACCAGTTAAGACTGCCCGAAATTTTCCAATCAGTGTTAAGATCCTGGCTCAATAATAGTTCTACTCCCGTATTTGTAGCCCTGCCTGTATTTTGATAGATCTTGTTCACAATGTCGTATTCGGGATTGGAATCATCGATGGCAAAAATACGCATATACTGATCCCGGATCATACGATAGTAAACAGATGAGAAAAAGGAACCCGTATTCCAGGAGTATTTATGGGCAATTTCAAAGGCATCGGTAAATTGAGGCCGTAAATAGGGGTTGCCCACTTTTAAAAGTTCAGGATCATCATATTTCGGGAAAACCCTTAGTTCAGGTTCGCCGGGGCGGTCCACACGGCGATTGTAAAACGCGGATAATTTATTGTTATCGTTCAGTTTATAGGTAAATCGAACACTTGGGAATAGCTCAAAATAGTTGTATTTGTCATTTTCCGGGTAATAGGCATTTACCGGATCCAGATTATAAAACACATTGGTCTGCTCTGCACGCAGTCCGGCTTCAACATCATACTTTTCCCTCTCCAGCAAATAATTTACATATCCTGCATAGAGATTCTCACCCCAATCGGAAAATGTACCCAAATCGGGATAGATGATGGAATTGTTGCCGGGGGTTATCGTATATTCAACGGGCAATCTTCGAATGCGGAGCTTTGCGCCAAGTTCGACCCGTCCACTTTTAAGAGGACGCACATAATCCGTGGAAATACTGGTCGTATTTTCAATTGCCTTGATATTGGTCATGTCGCTGCCTACACGAACTGCAGAGCTGTCATTCAAGGAATATGTCTCATCTTCCAGCCCCTGCGTATATTGTGCATTAGCGCTCAGCGTATGCCCTGCCTGTTCAAATTTATGAATGTAGTTTACTGCTGCATTGATGTAACGGGTAACTTCTTCTTCCCGCCAATTGTAATAACGAAGTCGGGAGTCCGTGTTCAAATCTATAAAGGCCACCTGGGCGGTATCTATATGTTTTTCCCTGTCGTACAAGCCCGAAAAAGTAAAGCTGTTGTTATCATCCGGGTCATAATCAATTCCTCCATTGATAATAGACCGAAACTGCTTTCGGTTTTCGGGCACCTGGGAAATAATATTTCGTCCGTTGTCGTAGTTACGGGTTGTGAATTCATTATTGGGCAAGACTTCCTGAAGAATAAATTCGGATTGTAGAAAGTAGTTTAATTTTTCAGTTTTATAGTTCAGGTTAACACTCGGAATCAATTTCAGGTTGACCGAAAAACTCCCCAGGTCCGTGGGGGTATCTTCTTTGCGTTTTCCCAGCGCTCCCAGCCCAAAAGACAGGCCAATATCCCCATTAAGGCCTGCTTGCCTTTCTTTTTTATAAATAATGTTCACGATGCCTGCAAATCCGTTGGCATCATACTTTGCGGACGGGTTATTGATGATTTCGATTTTTTCGATATTGGAGGCTGGAATATTGGCCAGCCCTTTTTGGTTACCAAATCCCGTAAGGCTACTCTGTTTACCATCTATCAGAACGACTACTTTATCACTTCCCCTCAAAATCACCTTGCCTTCCTGGTCAAAGGTTACGCCGGGCATGGTCTTCATGGCATCGAGGACAGATCCGCCGGATTGTGCAATGTTATCAGCCATGTTAAACGTTTTCTTATTTAAATCGGAATTTGTAGTCGCCTGTTTGCCTGTCACTTCTACTTCCTCCAGATTTTCGGCACTCGGTTCCAACAAAATTTTGCCTACATCAAAAATGGTGTTCAATCCGCCAGCCAACAAAGTCTGTTCGGTAGTTTTATATCCTATAAAAGAAAAATACAAGCTATATTTTCCAAGGGGAATGTCTAAAATCTCGAACCTGCCGTCATCATCGGTAATCGCACCGGTAATCAATGCATTGTCATTAAAATCATGTACCGCAACATTGGCAAAGGGCAGGGTTTCTTTGGTACTCGCATCAAGTAATTGCCCGGAAACCGATACTTTTTCCTGGGAAAAGGAAAGGAAACTAATGCAAAGCAAAAAACAAGGCAGTAACAGGTTCTTCAAAACAAAGGGGTGGTTTTCGGCTAAAGTAAATAAAGAATCTAAAGAGAACTTAAAGTGTTCCTATTGAAAAACGTCACTCAAAATTCCACTTTGAAAATATGTCTGTGGTCAGCAAATGAATAGGACGGTTTATAACCATAGAGGTCGCATATTTTCTGAACGATCGCAAGGCCGAGTCCCGTTGATTTTATATGAGAAGTTTCCCGGTAAAAACGCGTAAATAATTTTTCGGGGTTTTGAAGTTTAGCCTCCCCCTGATTGGAGACCATCAAGGTTTTATGGCCTATGGAGATCGTTATGGCTTTTTTTTCAGCACTATATTTTAAGGCATTGGAAATTAAATTATCACAAAGGACTTCTGCCAGATAGTGATCCATTAGTACCTCCAATATATTGGCCTCTTCAAATTTGATCTTATCAGGGAAAATTTCGTTGAAATTTTGGATACGCTTTTTTACTACCAGGTTAAGGTTTAGGACTTCAGGGTTTGCAAATTGCTGGTTCTCTATTTTGGTCAGAAGCGTCAACCGCTTATTCATCTGGGTGAGTCGATATATATCCTGTTGTATGCTGGTCAGATGTTCATATTGAATATCGTTCAGGTTATCCCCGTTAATGATATTTTCTATTTTTGCCTGAATAATGGCAAGGGGTGTTTGCATTTCGTGAGAAACATCTTCGGTATACTGTTTGAGGTTTTTATAATCGGAACGCACCTTATCGGTAAGGGAAGATATTACCGTATTCAATTCGGAAAATTCAAGAATATCACTTTCCACCAACTGCACAGGCTTTTCAGAATTCAGGGAAAAACCTTTCATCTCCTCTAAATTTCTGAAAAATGGATGCCACAGCCTTTGATTCCCACTTTTGTTGAGATAAAAGAAAAATATAAAGACCAAAGCAATGATAATAAGGTAAGAGGCCATAATTGCAATCAGAATATACTCTGATTCCACAATCAAGGCCCGAACCGTAATGTTATATTTTTTGCCATTGATTTCGGAATAGGTGGAAAGCTCTCTAAATTCCTCCATTTCATTTTGTGAGGGGTCAAAAATAACGGTATCCTTGAACCTTTCCGTTCCCAAAACCGAAACATTTTTGATTTCTACAACGGGTGCTAGTTGGTATATAAGTCCTTTCCCGGAAATCACATTTTCAATCCGGGCCTCTGTTGAACGGAGTTCTTCCTCCACTTCCTTCTGCAAAAGATACCTGACGTAGAAATAAAGTGCAATGGTGCTGACTAACATCAAAACAAGACTGATCCATAGAAATGTTTTAGATGTTTTTCGAATCAAGCTGACTTTTTTAGTGCCTGCTGCCATAAGTTAATCCTCCATAAATTTATAGCCGGTACCATAAGCGGTTTTGATGTATTTTGCCCCGGCATCGGTCAGTTTTTTACGCAGATTATTGATATGGACATATATAAAATCAAAATTGTCTACCATATCGCTGCTATCGCCCCAAAGATGCTCCGCAATAATCTCTTTGGAAAGCACCCTGCCTTTATTGGTGATAAAAAAAAGAAGCAGATCGTATTCCTTTCGGGTAAGGGATATAGGTTTGTTGTCAATATAAGCCGTTCGGGATCGGGTGTTGATGTGAATTTCGTTAAATGAAATAGTCTCATCGCCCCCAAATTTGCTGCGCCTTAAAACCGCTTTGATACGGGAATTCAGTTCGGCCAAATGAAAAGGTTTGGTCAAATAATCATCGGCACCAAGGTCCAGGCCTTCCAGCTTATCGTCCAGAGAATTGTTCGCAGAAATAATGATTGTCGCCGTGTCCCTGTGATTATTTTTCAACTCCCTGAGCACATCCAGTCCGCTACCTGTGATAAGATTGATATCCAATACCAGGACATCATAAACGTACACATCTACTTTGTACATGGCTTCATTGAAATCGGATGCCGTTTCACAGATATTCCCATCCCGCTCCAAATAGGTAGCCATGGATTTTTGAAGTTCTATTTCGTCCTCTGCAATCAGGATTTTCATTCTTCAAAATTAAGAAGAATAAAGGTAGGGTGTAATTCTTAGGGAATTCTAAAGAGGTTAGTTTAAAAAGAACTACTCCCTATAATCATCGATATTTCTCTAGAAAGTGGTGAACAATTATAGCAACATTAAATTTGAAAAGTAAAAGGAATTAATACGGAGGGTCTTGCCAATTCTTGATTTTATGAACTTTTATTTTTAATTTACAGATGTCAGGAAACTTTCGTCTTATGAAAAAGTTATTATTAGCCGTGTTATTGTTAGTGTTTATAGTTGCCTGTGATAAGGAACAAACCGCCAGCGAGGTTGCTTTGACCAGCGTAAACGCAAAAGCCGCTAAAATTGATATCTGTCATAAAGGAAAGATCATTAATATAAATAGAAATGCTCTTCCTGCACATCAAAAACACGGGGATGCTGTGGATCTGGATGGTGATGGTCTTTTTGATATTGAGAACGATTGCAGTGCAACAGATTGTGACGACAGTGATGCGGGTGATTGCGATGATGAACAGAGCACAAGCGAACTTTTGTTGGGAAGCTGGACAACAACAGACATAAATGTAGTTACTTCGGTGGGTAGTCAATCGATAACTGATTATCTCATTAACGTGGTTGGTTTTTCTCCTGAAGATGCTGCGGCTCAGCAAGAACTTATAGAATCTGCACTGGAATATGAAGTTACAGGGACCTTGGTATTAGATGCGGATAATACCTATGATTCATCTTTCGCTGGCGGTTCTGATAGCGGCACATGGAACCTGAGTGCTGACGAGACAACGCTGACACTATTTGAAGGAGCTGATATAATTATTATTACCATCAATTCCATTACGGAAAATACATGGATTGGCACAACTGGAGACGATCTGTTAGTAGACCTGGATAATGATTCTACTACACCAAATGTCATTGTCACAGCAGAGGCCAATGTTATCTTTATCAAATAGTGGATTGGTGCAGTCTTGTTAGATAATTTCTTACCTTAGGAAATACAACCAACCTTCTTTTTGACATGATTCCTTTCTTGCGCAAAATCCGTCAGCGACTCTTAACCCAAAACAAGGTGTCCGGATATTTGTTGTATGCCATTGGGGAGATTGTCCTGGTAGTTATTGGGATATTGATTGCTTTGCAGATCAATAATTGGAATGAGCAGCAAAAACAAAATAAATTAGAAAAAGAATATTACTGCCGGTTGTTGGAAGATGTTATTCAGGACAGGGAGCAGGTGACTAATTTAATAGCCCAGTC
>JAHEBI010000144.1:0-527 GCA_024642325.1 Eudoraea sp.
ACGTAAATTAACCAAAGTCTTTTTGCGGTATCTGTTATTCTTGGATGTAATTTATCCGCATTCGGACCCGGGGCTTCAGCTGAAAATAATTGCATTCCTCCAATTCCTAATAAAGGAAGAATGGCTATGGCCAGGACAATTATACCCATGCCGCCTATCCAGTGTGTAAGGCTCCGCCAAAAGAGAATCCCTTTTGGAATAGACTCTATGTCATCCAGAATTGAGGCCCCAGTGGTCGTATACCCTGAAATAGTTTCAAAAAAAGCATTTGTTATGTCAGGTATAGCTCCGGAAAAAATATAGGGCATTACTCCGGAAGCGGACATTACAATCCAGCCAAGTGTAACTATTATATAACCTTCCTTCTTTTTTACTTCTTTATCATGGCCCCTGGTATAAAACATCGCCAAAGTTCCGAGCAGTAAGGTAAGTATGGCCGCCAAAGTAATATCAAGGGTGGCACCATCATCATAAATCCCGCTAACCAAAGCAGCAAAAAGCATGAATCCGCCATTAAATAATAACAG
>JAHEBI010000144.1:537-6604 GCA_024642325.1 Eudoraea sp.
TGAGGTGGATAATTATTCTGTAATTTAACCCTGTCATTATAAAAAGAGCCTTTCAATTTTTGATATGGCATCAGGCAGACAACAAACCACTACCCTGTCCCCCTCCTGAATCTTGAAATCTCCAAGGGCTATTTGTCCTACCCCATCTCTTACAATTCCACCAATAATTGCTGCCCTTGGAAAGTCTAATTCACGTATTATCTCGCCATTTACCTTAGAGGTGGCTTTTACTTCAAATTCCAGGATTTCAGCATTCAGGTTATTTAAACGCGTTAGAGCAACTACTTCACCCCTTCTTATATAGCGGAAGATATTATTGGCCGCAAGTAATTTCTTATTAATCAAGGTATCAACACCAATGGACTGGGAGAGTTGAAAGTAGTCCACATTTTCCACCAGGGCGATTGTTTTTTTTATATTCTTTGATCTTGCCATCAGGCAAGACATAATATTAGTTTCAGAATTTCCGGTAACCGCTATAAAAGCATCCATGGATTCCAAACTTTCTTCCTGCAATAACTCCACATTCCTTCCATCACCATTTATTACAAGTACATTCGGCAGACTATCAGAGATATCAAAGGCTTTTTCCTTGTTTTTTTCTATTAACTTAACATTAAAATCTTTGGCGCAAAGATCCCTGGCCGTGTTAAAACCAACTTTGCTTCCTCCTAAAATCATTACATTTTTTATCTCTTCCTTTTTCTTGCCCGCTAACTTGTAAAGCTCATCTACTCCTTCCTTGTCGGTCACAAAATACACCTGGTCATTGTCTTTAAAAATCGTATCCCCTCTTGGAATAAGTGTAAATTGAGTCCCTACCCTTTGCATGGCAATAGGCATAAAATGTATTCCGGGAAATACTCCCGCTGCTTTTTTGACAGATAGCCCAATAAAAGGAGCACCCGGAGGTAAGGAAACGCCAACCATTCTTAAGACTCCTTCCTCAAATTCATAGGTGTCAAAAAAAGCTGACTGATTTAACAGAAGTTGAATTTCGGTAGCCGCAAGCTCTTCCGGTGAGATCAGCTCATCAATTCCCATTTCAGAAAAATTTATGAGCTCCTTGTTATCAATGAATTCTATATTTGAAATTCTTGCAATCGTTTTTTTGCACCCCATTTGTTTAGCGAGTAAACAGAGTGTAATATTGGTGGTTTCAGAAGAAGTTACACCAATTACAAGGTCCGAACTTTCCACTTTGGCATCCCTCAGTATAGAAATAGAGGTGGCATCACCTTTTAGCACTTTAATATCCAAATGATTGTCTGCGTAAGTCAGACTTTCCTTATTGGAATCAATCAAGGTAATGTTCTGGGATTCATAGGATAAAAGTTTCGCCAAATGAAAACCTACTTCGCCTGCCCCAGCAATAATAATTCTCATCCTTAGTATTTATTAATTATAAGAGTACGAATGTTATGTAAAGGAGTTAATTTTAAAAAATAGAAGCCATAGAAGCTCATGTAGCATGAATTTGCATAGTTTGCCTTAGCAAAACTACATAATTTAATTTTGATATATATCTAACTTGTCCGGCAAAATAGATATTAAATCAATTTAGATTATCTGTATTCAGACTCATCCCTAAAGCGGGCTTTATACTATCTTTGCCCGAAAATTTACATTATGTCCAAAAAAGTCAAACCCTATAAAGAATCTGAGCTGGGAAAGAAAGAACAGGTCACGCAAATGTTCGACAAAATTTCCGGAAGTTATGATGGATTAAATCGGGTGATTTCATTTGGTATAGATATAAAATGGAGAAACAGGGTAGTTGAAATTTTAAAAAAGAAAAAACCTAAAAACATACTGGATATAGCGACCGGAACAGGGGATTTGGCTATAAATTTGATCAATACAGGGGCAGAACAAATAATTGGTTTGGATATATCCAGGGGCATGCTTGAAGTCGGAAAAAAGAAAGTGGCGGACAAGGGTTTAAATTCCACCATTGAAATGGTGGTTGGCGACAGTGAAAGCCTCCCGTTCAAAGACCAAAGCTTTGATGCCGTTACGGTGGCATTTGGGGTAAGAAATTTTGAAAACCTGGAAAAAGGTTTGTCGGAGATATACCGCGTTTTAAAACCTTCAGGAACTTTCGTAGTCCTGGAAACTTCTGTACCAGCCAGATCTCCCTATAAGCAAGGATATTGGTTTTATACAAAAAACATCCTCCCATTAATTGGAAAGCTATTCTCAAAAGACCGTTCCGCCTATACCTATCTATCGGAATCTGCTGCGGTTTTTCCTCACGGACAGGCCTTCAACAATATTTTAGGGAAAATTGGGTTTATAGCTATGGAGAATAGGCCACAGACATTTGGGGTGGCATCTATATATATAGCTACAAAATAGAAGAATGAAATATAGCTTGGTTTTTCTAATAGGTTTCTTTTTGATAGTAACAAGTCCGGTGCTTGCTCAATTTAAAGAAAAACCTGTCATCAATCTTGAAAATGAAGATAAGGCATTTTTAAATTGGGGATATTTTCTCGGATTTAATCAATTTGACTTCAAATTTGAGTACAAGAACGACCTTGATGATGTCCTTGTTGCCAAATCTATTGGCTTTAATGTAGGATTGATTGGTGAAATGCGGATTAATGAATTTTTAGACCTCCGCTTTGAACCCGGATTGTTTTACACCAAAAGAACACTTGGTTATAGCGGGTTTACAGATGAAAGTGACGCCATAAGGGATGTAAAATCTACCTACATCAATTTTCCTTTACTTTTAAAAGTAAGTGCGCGAAGATTGGGTAACTGGAAACCTTTTATTATTGGAGGGGTATCTGCCTCTTTAAATTTGGGCAGCAATGAAAATAGCCCCGACGATAACAGTAGTGGGACTTTCCGAATGACCAAAAAACTTTATAATTGGGAAATTGGATTTGGCATTGATTTCTATACAGAATATTTTAAATTTTCACCTTCTGTAAGAGGAATCTTTGCGTTAAGTAATGAATTAGTACCTGATAATGATCCTAATAGTCCTTGGACCGGAAATATAGATGCCATGAAAACAAGGGGAGTTTTCGTGAATTTTACCTTTGAATAAGTAAAATTAATTTGCAGCATATTTGAATCTTTCTGCCTTAAAGTATTATCTTTTTTAATACCTAGCCACCGGATCTTCTAATTTCACTTAAAAATATAGCCGCAGCCGTTGCCACATTTAAACTTTCAGTAGTCTTCTTACCGTATTGAGGGATAGCAATTCTGTTTTTATCATCTATCAGAAACCCTATTTTTTCAGATATGCCACTGCCTTCATTTCCTAAAACCAAAAGTCCTTTCTCAGGGAGATTCACTGAATAAACAGATTTCCCGTTCATGTAAGTCCCCATAGCCATATTCTTGTTTTTGTCAATAAGTTCTGCGATATCGGCGTACAAAATATTGACCCTGGCTATTGAACCCATAGTTGCATGCAAGACTTTGGGGTTATAACAATCCACAGTATCGGGAGAACAAATCAAATGTCTTATACCAAACCAGTCGCATAACCTTATAATGGTCCCTAAATTTCCGGGATCCTGTATCCCATCCAATACAACCACCCAATCTGAGTAATCTATAGCTGCCGGTGCTGGAATTTCAAAGATTCCTAGTATTTTATTTGGATTTTTGTGAGAGCTTATCCTGGACAAATCTTGATCCGATATATAGTAAACTTCGGTCTTCCTGGCGGTCTTGAATTCCTTCTCAACAGTGTAGATACTATGCGTCTTAAATTTTGAATTCAATAGCTCTGAAACCGCCTTTTTCCCCTCCACCACAAAAAGTCCATTTTGAATTCGGTACTTTTTTTGATATAAGCTTTTTATAAATTTTAATTGACTTTTAACAACCATTCAAATAATGTATTTTTGGCTTCTATGAAGACCCTTCGGAGTTACGAAAAGAATATGGCAAAAATAGGTTTATTCTTGCTTATTGTTGCATTCGCTTCCTGTAATACCTTAAAAAGGGTAGAAGAGGATGAACTTTTATTAACAAAGAACAACATCTTCGTAAATAGTGAAAAAGTCAAGAGTGAAGATATTCAAAGCCTTGTATTACAGGAACCTAACAGCACCTTATTAGGTTATCCTTTACGACTTAACATTTACAATTTAGCCAAAAAAAATCCCGATTCCACTTTTCAGGTCTGGCTCTATAAAAAGGAAAACAGGGAAGAAAATCTCACAAAAATGTTATCCAGGAAACAGGTAAACAGATTAGGTGAATCTTTTTTAGTAAAAGGGTATAGTGAATGGTTTAAAAAAATTGGTGAAGCTCCATCTATAGTAGATAGTTCAAAAACGAAAAAATCATTGGAACGTTTAAGTATATTTTATGGAAGCAAGGGATATTTTAATAACACTACATCTTATGAAATAGATAGTAGTAAAAGAAAGCAAAGGGCTGAAGTCAATTACATGATTGCCCTGGGCAAACCTTTTATGGTAGATTCAATTTCCCGTGATATCACTTCATCGGCCATTGATTCGCTTTATTCACTTAATGAAAGTGATTCCTATATTCAAAAGAACAAACAGTTTGATCTTCTTGATTTCAATAATGAACGGGAAAGGCTTTCAGCACTTTTCAGAAATACAGGGGTATATAATTTCCAGGAAAGTTCAATAGCCTATAATATCCTTAGAGACACCACAAGGGCTAACGACGATCAAAAAATGAGTGTAGAACTCAATATTGGCGACCTCAGAAGACGGGGAGACAGCACAATAACGACTTCTGAATATAAAGTTTATCACCTGGACCAGATCAACCTTTATCCAGATTACAGTTACACAGAAGATAAGTCTACGCTAAAGTCAATTGAATACGATAATTATACTATTTATTACAAAGACAAACTGCGCTACAGGCCTAAGGCCTTGGCAGACGCCATTTTTCTCGAAAAAGATAGTCTATACAGAGATATTGATAAAATTCGTACTTACAGACGTATAACCAATTTAAATACTTTTAAATACCCCAATATACTTTTTACTGAGGATAGCACTCATACAAAACTTACAACAGATATTTTTTTAGCTACAAGACCAAAATTTTCATGGGCTGTTGATTTTGATATTTCACACTCTAACATTAAAACATTGGGCATTGGTTTTAGTACTTCCCTTATTTCCCGGAATATTTTCCGCGGTGCGGAAACTCTCAGTTTATCAGTTGGGGGTAGTTTTGGCTTATTAAGTGATGAAAGTACTACGGAGAATTTCTTTTCAGAAGTGGGTGCCGATGTCAACATCGTATTCCCCAGAATCTGGTT
Source organism: Eudoraea sp. (assembly GCA_024642325.1). GTDB lineage: Bacteria > Bacteroidota > Bacteroidia > Flavobacteriales > Flavobacteriaceae > Eudoraea. The sequence continues at coordinate 5,819 of JAHEBI010000144.1, forward strand.
TCCGTTTTTTAACTGGAAGAAGATAATTCCTTATTATAAGCTCCCACAGACCAGAGTTTCAGTTGGTACAAGTTTTCAAAAAAATATCGGCCTGAATAAACAGACTTTTAATACCATATTAGGTTATAACTGGGCAACTGATAGATTTAATAAAAATAATGTAGAATTATTAAACATTCAATTTGTCAATAATCTTAATCAGGATCGTTTTTACAACGTATATCAAAGCACCTATGGACGGTTAAATGATATTGCTGTGGATTATGCGGATGACCCCGCCTTACAGGACTTTTATAACATGCCCGAAGGACCGGACGGACCGGAATTGATTATTCCGGAAGGAACCACAGGATTTACCGATGCCATTTTAAATGATGTCGTTGCTTCTGATCCCCAGGATAAAAAAGATGTGGCGAGTATTGAGGAACGAAGAATCAGGTTAACTGAAAACAACCTTATTTTTGCCAGCAGCTACACATTTAATAAAAATAACAGGACAAATATTAATGACAACAGTTTTTATTCTTTCCGATTTAAAGTTGAAAGTGCGGGAGCTGTGTTATCTGCAATGTCCTATATCATCCCTTTCGATGAAAATGAAAACGGAGATCTAACCGTCTTCGGCGTACCTTATTCCCAGTATATTAAAACGGAATTTGAATATACAAAACATTGGGATCTATCCAGATCCAATGTACTTGCATTCAGAAGCTTTTTCGGTATTGCCGTACCCTACGGAAACGCTAATAGTGTTCCATTTGTTCGAAGTTATTTTGCAGGTGGGTC
>JAHEBI010000145.1 GCA_024642325.1 Eudoraea sp.
ACCCAAAGTAATGCAAATAGGTGAAAATGAAAAAGAGGTAAAGGAAACCCTTAAATTAGTTTTATCCGGAAAAAAAAGAGCTACATCACATTCGTTGTTAGTGCTACAATACAGAAAGGAACCATTGCCCAAGATTGGTGATTTTACCGTCTTAACAGATTGGGATGGAGAAGCAAAATGCATTTTAAGGACAGTAGCGGTAAGACTAAAACCATTTTTTAGCATTAGGGAATCCTATTCCAAAATAGAAGGTGAGGGCGATTCGTCCCTGACTTACTGGAAAAACAAGTACTGGGATTATTATACCAGGGAACTGGAACCATTTGCACGAGTCCCTAGGGATAGTATGATTGTTGTATGTGAATATTTTGAAAAAGTCTTTGAGAGATAAATTCCATAGAAAAAAAAAGACCCCAAATCAGGAGTCTTTTTTAGTATAGTCTTTTCTTTTATTCCATAGTAACCCAAACATTGCCCTCTTTATTGGATGCTACCGTGGCTTCAATAAAATTAAGGCCCCGAACACCATCCAGCATAGTTGGGAATTCTCCGTCATTGTACTTTTCACCCCGAATTGCCTTTGCAGCTCCTAAATATATATTGGCCATGGAATCAAAAATACCCTCTGGATGCCCGGGTGGTAATTTAGTTCCATCAAGGCTTAACTTAGAATTATAGGCATGGCCTGGTTTATATATCTGAGTTGGTTCCGTATCACTCAACTTATAGAGAAAATTAGGCCTTTCCTGTTCCCATACAAAAGCAGCTTTCTCACCATAAATTCTAATGGCCAGGCCGTTCTCTTCACCTGTAGCCACCTGACTGCCCCTTATTACCCCTTTAATATGTTCTCCCATTCGGATTAATACAGTACCGTCCACATCCATTTGGTTATCATCATAGAGGTAATTGAAATCGCACAACAGGGAGTTTACTTTTAAACCTGTGGTATACTCAATAAGATTAAAAGCATGTACCCCTATGTCTCCCATACAGGAACTTATTCCTGCTTTTTTGGGATCCAGCCTCCATACAGAGGAACGTTTTTCTTTGTCGTGGATTATGGTATTAATCCATCCCTGATAGTATCTGGCATCTACTTTATGAATTTTGCCTAAAGCACCTTCCTTGATCATCTCACGCATTTGACGAACCATAGGATAGCCCGTATATGTATGTGTGACAACAAAAACCGTCCCTGCCTTTTTATGAGCCTCCTGTAGAATTTTTGCTTCCTCCAAAGTAGTTGTCATTGGCTTTTCGCAAATCACATGAAACCCGTTGTCCAACAATTTCTTGGCCATCGGGAAATGCAGGAAATTTGGTGTAAGAACTGAACAAACCTGCATTCTTTCCTCTTTAGGCAGTTTTAATTCCTCCTCAATAAGGGTATCAAAATCCTTATAGATCCTATTTATTGGAACATCAATTTCTTTTGCAAATTCGATATTCAATTCAAAATCGGGATTAAAAACTCCCCCTACTATTTGGTAATTATCGTTAATATGCGAAGCTACTCTATGCAATACTCCTATTAGAGAATCTCCTCCGCCCCCTATTACTCCCAATCTGATTTTTTTTGCCATTTTAATTTCCGTTCTTTTAATTTATCATTTTTATAATTCTAATATCTTTCTAAAATATATAATACATCCTTATTTCCAAACCTACTTATTAAGCGAGCATAGTTGCTCAATTTATATAAAATATCTAAGATTTGTAAGCAATTTTCTCGTTTTTAAACATTAACGCAAACCATACGGAAACCGCAATTGCAAATACTGCTGGAAACATCCAGATTGTCTCCCAATTATGTAAGGCCTCTTCCTGCGTAAAATAATCTGTTATTCTTCCCGCTATCCAGAATCCCATTAGCATACCAACTCCGTAAGTAGCCAATGTAATCAATCCCTGGGCTGCACTTTTATATTTAGGCCCTGCCTTGCTATCCGTATATATTTGTCCGGATACAAAAAAGAAATCATAACAAATCCCATGTAGGGCAATCCCGAGAAGTAGGAGGAATGAAAATTCCCCTGCGCTTCCATAAGCAAAACAGATATATCGCACTGCCCAGGCCAACATGGCAACTATCATTGTGTTTTTAAAGCCAAACCTCCTAAAAAAGAATGGCAAAAGAAGCATAAACAGAATCTCTGATATTTGACCTATGGTCATTTTACCTGCCGGGTTTGAGACCCCAATTTCTCCCAGGAATTGTCCGGCATGCTGATAATAAAAAGCCAGTGGAATACAAATAAATACCGAAGCCAGAAAAAACACTAAAAAATTTCTGTCCTTCAAAAGTTTTAGGGCTTCCAATCCAATAATATCGGCTATCCTGATTTTTCTTTTCCCTATTATTGCAGGAGGTGTTTTTGGCAGGGTAAAACTAAAAAATCCCAATATACCCGAGGCAACGGCCGTCATTAAGAATGTATTTCTAAGATATCCTTTGTTTAAACCTTCCATAGAGTCCCAATGAAAGAAATAACTAATGGCCAAACCGGACACTATCCAACCTGTTGTCCCAAAAACTCGGACAAAAGAGAACTGTTTTGCAGGGTTATCCATCTGATTAAAGGAAACAGAATTTACCAGGGCCAAAGTTGGCATGTACAATATCATGTAACCTAAAATATAAGGGTAAAACCCACTAAAACTTGTGGCATAAGTCAACTTCACCATTAAAGCTGCACCAATAAGATGCAGTACTCCCAGAATCCTTTCTGCATTGAAGTAACGGTCCGCTATTAGTCCTATAATAAATGGAGCAATTATTGCCCCCCAGGATTGTGTGGAATAGGCCATGGCAATCTCTGGATCACTTGCCTCGAGACTGGTAGGCAAATAAATTCCCATAGTAACGTACCAGCTACCCCAAATAAAGAACTCCAAGAACATCATTACGGAAAGTTGTACCTGAATCTTTTTATTCATGAAAAATTCCGCTAACGTTTATAAAAAATATAGTCTAATGAAAGAGGTTCTAATTCATTATCCCTGAAATTCATTGCTATTTGGGACCTGTGATGTGTAGAATGATTTATAATATGAAATAATATGTCTTGCAGGGTATTTGTAAAAAGCCTGCCTTCTGCATTTTCATAGTCTATCCTTACATCAAAATCTGTGGAATTCGTCGCTATTTCAAAAGAACTTCTCTGGTTTTCATAATGAATATCACCCCAATTTTCTAAAGGGTGAATTTGCCACACTTTATAAACTGAGGCCTTCCGCAAAATTCTTGAATTCCATATATGATGGGCGTTTAAGATATGGCTGAACAACAATATACTTTTCTCAGGAACCTTATCGAGCTTAATACATTCCTCAATGAACTTTTTATTGCAATAAAAATTATAATCAAAAAGTTGATTAAAAAAATCTTTCATAGTGCATTCCAGGTAGTTAAGTAACTTCTTTAGACGCTTTTATCAATAAGTCTCTTGTGGCTATAATCCCTTCTTCTTCAGATAATTCTCTTCCTTCGTATTCAACACCTATATAACCTGTATAACCGGCATCCTTGACAATTTGCAGCATTTTAATGTAATCTATTTCAGTTTCATTTCCATTGGCATCAAAATTATGGGATTTGGCGCTTACTGCTTTGGCGTGAACCATTAATTCTTTTACCCCTTGATAGATATCGTAATTCTCGGCACAGCCGTCAGTGTAATCTTTCGGGTCTTTCCTTCTTATACAGAAATTGCCGAAATCGGGCAAGGTTCCGCAATTTGACATACTAACCTGGTCCATAACATCAGTAAGCATCGCGGCATTAGATGAAAGGCCTCCGTGATTTTCTACAAGCACGTTTATATTTTTGGTCTTTGCATAAGTGGAAAGTTGTGTAAGGCCATCTATTGAATTAGCTTTCCATTCATTAGGATCAGAACTCCCTGCAAGGTTTACTCTAATAGCATGGCAACCCATAGCAGCAGCGGCATCAACCCATTTATAATGATTTTCTACTGCTTTTTTCCGTTCTGCAGCATCAGAGGTTGCCAGATCTCCCTGCCCATCAATCATGATCAGGATATTCTTTAAACCGTGTTTCTCTGCTTCCGCATTGGATCTGTCCACAAAGGATTGCATGGCCTCTCTAGAATAATTGGCTGGTTTCAGCTCTTTATTATATAACTGGCTTACATATTCCAGTCCTTCAAATCCCCAATTTTTGGCCTTTTCAGCAAAAGTATAAGGGTCAACACCATCCGAATTAATCATATTGTGTATGGACCATTGTGCCAGGGATAATTTAAAAAAAGGTGTCGCCGTTGTACTGGCAATTTCCTGAATTTTTTCTGTCTCTTTTACAGCTTTCTTATCATCCTTGCAGGAATATATTCCAAGCAGTGAAAACCCTATCCCGGCCTGGGAAGTATTTCTAATGAAGCTTCTTCTTTTCATAAGTCTGTTTCCTTTAAAAAGTTAGCATAATATTTACCATATGGAATATTAGTTTTTTATACTAAATTATTATGGTATGAGGTGTGCATAATGTAATTCAACTTTTATAAAATAACACTATTTCCATTTTCTTAGTTTACCTTCCTGTTTAATGCCGACTCCATAAGTTAATAAACCTTTAAATGTAGAAAATATATTTTATATTTGAAGCTTTTAGCAAATAAACAATATTACTAAATGGGTGAATTTTATTACAATGAAGAACAGGAGTCGTATGATGCAATTGTCGTAGGTACTGGGATCAGTGGTGGCTGGGCCGCAAAAGAATTATGTGAGAAAGGACTCAAGACACTTGTTCTGGAACGAGGTCGCATGGTAAAGCATCGTGAAGATTACCCCACCGCAAATATGGATACCTGGGACTTTCGGAATAACGGTGAATTGCCCCCTGAAGAAGTAGCGAAACAGTCAAAACAAGCTCGTACAGGATACACCGTAAGAGCACAACATAATTTTTGGTTCGTCAATGACCTGGAACATCCCTATAATGAAACAAAACGATTCGACTGGATGCGCGGTTACCATGTGGGTGGGAGATCATTGCTTTGGGGGCGTCATAGCTACCGTTGGAGCGATCTGGATTTTGAAGCTAATAAAAAGGATGGCATAGCCGTAGACTGGCCGGTCCGATATAAAGAAATAGCTCCGTGGTATAGCAAAGTTGAAACTTATATAGGAGTGACAGGGGAACGTTTAGGGCTTCCACAATTACCCGACAGTGAGTTTGAGCCCATGATGGAACTGAACTGTATTGAACAACATGTCCGTGAAAAGGTAGCTGAAAATTTTGGGGGGCGCATTATCACTGCTGGCCGAGTGGCCCATATCAACAGTGCTAAACAATTTGACGGGGACGGAAGAACCCGTTGTCAATTTAGAAACAGATGTATTCGCGGATGCCCTTTTGGCGCCTATTTTAGCAGTAACTCATCTACCTTGCCGGCAGCAGAAGCCACCGGAAATATGACCCTGAGGCCAGATTCTATTGTTCATGAGGTTATGTACGATCCGGATACCAAAAAAGCAACCGGCGTGAAAGTAATAGACAGGGTTACCAAAGAAACCTTTGAATTTAAAGCAAAGGTCATATTCCTTTGTGCCTCTGCCATAGCCTCTACATCAATATTGATGCAATCAAAATCGGATCGGTTCCCAAACGGAATGGGAAATGATTCTGATCAGTTGGGCAGAAATATTATGGACCATCATCTTGGAGTAGGTGCCTCAGGAAAATATGATGGTTATAACGATAAGTTTTACAAGGGAAGAAAACCTAATGGAATCTATGTGCCGCGCTTCCGGAATATTGGCGGAGATACTAATATGAAAGAGTTTATACGCGGATATGGTTATCAGGGAAGTGGTAGCAGAGGTAATTGGGAAGATGCAGTTTCCGAATTATCGCATGGAAAAGACCTTAAAGAAGCTATCTTAAAACCAGGTGGCTGGACCTTTGGGATGGGCGGTTTTGGTGAAGTATTGCCCTATGAAGATAACCGGATGACTTTAGATTATGACAAATTAGATGGTTGGGGATTACCAACAGTAACATTTGATGCTGAATTTAAGGAAAACGAGTGGAAGATGCGGGAAGACATGAAAGAACAGGCGTATGAAATGCTGAAAAAAGCCGGACTAAGGGACGTTGAAGCTTATGACAGGCCGGGGGCCCTTGGGTTGGGTATTCACGAAATGGGAACTGCCCGGATGGGAAGAGATCCCAAAACGTCCGTTCTTAATGGTTACAATCAGGTGCATGACGTCAAAAACGTATATGTAACAGATGGGGCATTTATGACCTCAGCCTCCTGTGTAAACCCTTCATTGACATATATGGCATTTACGGCACGAGCTGCCCACCATGCTGCAGAACAACTTAAAAAAGGATTATTGTAATGGATAGAAGAGTAGCGTTAAAAAATATGGGGCTTGCCCTGGGATATACTGTAGCCACCCCAACATTATTAAGCCTTGTTCAAGGATGTAATGATGTAAATACAATTGACTGGAAACCTGATTTTTTTACCCAAGAGGAGGGCAACGTAATTCACAAGCTGGTAGATATCATCCTGCCTAAAACAAATACGCCTTCGGC
>JAHEBI010000146.1:0-1471 GCA_024642325.1 Eudoraea sp.
GACAATGAAACCAATACTAGTACTTATACTGATAGTTGCGATAGGTTTGGGGTGTAAGGAGAAAAAGGAAAACCTAGAGGAAATGGAAACTGACCCTATGGCTAAAAGTGAAAAGCAGCACCCTCCAGGCCAGGAAAAATGGACAGTACTTTTTGATGGCACTTCATTTGAAGAATGGAAAGGCTATCTAATGGATGAAGTTCCGGCGGCATGGAAAATTGAGGATGGTGCCATGGTATTGTATCCTTCCAAGGATTCAGAAAATGAAGAGCGATTTAATCTGGTTTCAAAAAAAGACTATACTAATTTTGTTCTTTCCCTGGAATGGAAGATATCGGAAGCAGGGAATAGTGGTATTTTTTGGGGTATAAATGAGGATGATAAATTGCATGAACCTTACGAAACAGGTCCTGAAATTCAGGTTTTGGACAATGAAAAACACCCTGATGCCAAGGCAGGGACCACTCACCGGGCCGGTGCATTATATGATATGGTGGCTCCATCAAAAGATGTTACCAAAGCTGTTGGTGAATGGAATGAATGCGTGATTACAATAAACCAGAAAACTAATAAAGCCAGTGTAGTATTAAATGGAGTTGAAATTGTAACATTTTCTCCAAATGGAGAAGACTGGGAAGCTATGGTTTCAAAATCAAAATTTGCAGACTGGGAATCCTTCGGCAAATACACGACTGGTAAAATTGGACTTCAGGACCATGGGGACAAGGTTTGGTATAGAAATATTAAAATAAAAGAATTGTAATTATGAATAAATGTTATTTACTTTCCATTGGATTGTTATTTTTGGCCTGCAAAGCTGTATCTCAGGATAAGCCCGTACTACATAAAGACACATCTCCAAAGGTAATTATACATGAGGAATATGTTGGGGTAGAACCTACCAAACCAGAACAGACTGAGTTTTATGAACCCGTTCCTCCTGTTGTAAACCCAGTTGGAAATAACGGCGCTCCAAGCGACGCTATTATACTTTTTGATGGCAGTGGCTTTGAGAAATGGGAGAAGGTAAAAGATAGTACTGCTGTAGTTTGGCATCTCAATGATGATGGCAGCATGACGGTCAAGGATAAGTCAGGTGATATAAAAACCAAACAGGAATTTGGGGATGTACAGTTGCATATTGAATGGAGGTCACCGGCTGAAGTCCAAAAAGATGGCCAGCACAGGGGAAACAGTGGGATATTTTTATCAGGTCTGTATGAAGTTCAGGTTTTGGATAACAATGATAATGATACCTATGTAAATGGGCAGGTGGCATCCATTTACAAACAGCACGTTCCTTTGGCAAAAGCTTCAGTCCCAACCGGAGAATGGAATACCTATGACATAATTTATCACGCCCCGGAATTCAATTCAGAAGGGGGTAAAACTAAATCCGGCACAATTACTGTAATCCATAATGGGGTCCTGGTACAGGATCATGTGGAACTAAAAGGGACTACACCCTATA
>JAHEBI010000146.1:1481-6563 GCA_024642325.1 Eudoraea sp.
TATATAGGATGGCCAAAAAACCCACCCCATGGAAAAGGACCTCTGACACTTCAGGATCATGGCGATAATAGCCGTGTAAGCTATAGAAATATATGGATTAGGGAATTATAGTAAAAATGACTATACTGCCAATATACACTTTGAGATTTTAGTACCTTTACCATTATTAAATACAATTTATGATCCAATCCATGACAGGGTTTGGGAAGCATATGGTGCAGCTTCCATCTAAAAAAATCACCATAGAATTAAAGTCTCTAAACAGCAAAAGTCTGGATATTAATGCCCGGATGCCTTCGGCCTATCGGGAAAAGGAATTGCAGCTGAGAAAGACTATAGCAAGTTCGTTGATCAGGGGGAAAATAGATTTTGGTTTATATGTCGAAATTACCGGAAATGAGACCTCATCTGTGGTAAATGAAGGTGTGTTGAGGCAATATATGGAGCAGCTTCGAACAATTGCAGATGGTGAGGATATAAGATTAATGGAAATGGCACTGAGATTGCCCGATGCTCTTAAAACAGACAGGGAAGATATTGATGAGTCGGAATATAAGATTATACAGGATACACTGCAGGAAGCTTTAAAAGAAATAAATGTTTTCAGGTCAGAAGAAGGTGTGATGCTTGAAAAGGATTTTATAGAGAGAATTTCTACGATAAAAGTGCTGTTGGAAAACGTAATTCAAATGGACCCGGACAGACTGGGTACTATTCGTGAACGATTGGAAAAGGCAGTATCCGATCTAAAGGCTGAGGTAGATGCCAACCGCTTCGAGCAGGAGCTGATTTATTACCTGGAAAAATATGATATTACCGAAGAGAAAGTGCGATTGGCAAACCATTTAGACTATTTTATTGAGACTATGAAATCTGCCGATTCCAATGGTAGAAAACTTGGGTTTATCAGTCAGGAAATTGGACGGGAAATAAATACAATAGGCTCTAAGGCCAATTACGCGCCTATGCAACAACTTGTTGTGCAAATGAAGGACGAGCTTGAAAAAATTAAGGAACAAATGCTCAATGTGCTTTGAAAAAGGAAGGTAAACTTATTATTTTTGCTGCTCCTTCCGGAAGCGGTAAAACAACGATAGTTGAATATTTATTGAAGCAGGAAGAGCTAAATCTGGCATTTTCCGTATCGGCCACTTCAAGGCCAAGAAGAGGAAAAGAAAAACATGGGGTTAACTATTATTTTATGCCAATTAATGAATTTAAAAGGCATATAAAAAATGATGCTTTCCTGGAGTGGGAGGAAGTATACAGAGATAACTTTTATGGGACATTAAAAAGTGAAGTGGAGCGTTTGTGGGCAGAGGGGAAGAATGTAATTTTTGATATTGATGTTGCAGGAGGTTTGCGCATAAAAAGAAAATATCCAGATAGGACACTTGCAGTTTTTATAAAACCACCAAGTGTAGACGAACTAAAGATAAGACTCAAAAAACGCAGTACCGAGAGCGATGATAAAATTAATATGCGCATTGCAAAGGCTTCTGTGGAATTGGCTACCGCTCCGCAGTTTGATAAAGTGATAAAAAACTACGATTTGGATACAGCGCTTAATGAAGCATATGAATTAGTTGCAAATTTTGTTGGGGCAGAAAAAAAATAATACCAGCCAGAAATATGCAAATTCTCTTAGTTTACAAAATAACAGGAATTTGATATAGCGGTTCTTCATGAAAAAAATTGGCCTTTATTTTGGGACATTTAACCCTATTCACATTGGACATTTGGTGATTGCCAATTATTTGGTTGAATTTTCAGATCTGGATGAAGTTTGGTTTGTGATTACACCACAGAGTCCTTTCAAAGTAAAAAACACCCTTTTGGATAATAATCATCGCTATCAAATGGTTTTTGAGGCGGTAAGAGAATATCCAAAGCTTAAAGCAAGCACAATAGAATTTGATTTACCTCAACCAAATTATACCATAAATACTTTGGTTCATTTAGGAGAGAAGTACGGCGGGGATTACCAATTTTGCCTGATAATGGGAGAAGACAATCTTGCGGGGTTTCACAAGTGGAAAAATTACGAAATGATATTGAAGAATCATGACATCTATGTGTATCCACGGATTGCGGATGAATCTTTTCATCACCAATTTAAGGAACATCCAAGAGTTCATCTGATAAATGCTCCTATCATGGAAATCTCGTCGACATTTATTCGAAAACAACACAAATTGGGAAAAAATATCAGGCCAATGCTGCCAGATGCGGTCTGGACCTATTTGGATGAGATGAATTTTTACAGATAAGACATAAATTAAAAAGGCCCGGTAAAATGAATACCGGGCCTACCCAAAGTAACAACCTAAAGGATAAACTTTAACTTTTCAATACAGACAAGAATTATAGAAATTCTCCATCTTCGCTCATCATAACCCTCATCATTTTATCCCCATTTTGTAACTTAAGCTTAAAGTTTTTTCTGGCACCCCTGTTATCCTCATACCTGATTCGATAAACATCCTTAAGTATTTCCCAATTTGGGTACCTGTCCTGTACTGCTTTTCTTACTGCATCGGGTAATGGAATGTCGTTGTATTTTTCAATGGTTCTTTGAATTTTACCATCAGGACCATAAACGGCTACTAATTTCCCTTCAGGGATCATAAATGAAACAGTGTAGTAATCATAATTGTCCTGATAATAATCCTTAGTTGTTACATCATACGCCGCTGCTTTGCGTTGCAGCATTTTTACGGGTACCGCAGCTTCTTTATTATCAGATAGATTTAAGTACTTGTAGTTTACAGCTTCAACTACTACTTCAGATAGTTCTTCTAATTTTGCATCCTGAGAATATGCAAGGCTCGCTAAGCCAATAACCAGTAAGCTTAGAATAATTTTTTTCATGATATAAGAATTTAGATATTGATAAATTTTACGCTTTGTGCGTAACTAAGGCTAAAAGTAAAAAAGCCTGTATTCATATGAAATGATCTGCATCAGTTGTGTTTGGTACTATTAGTGGAATAGCCAAAAAGTAAAATAAGAATTAAAAGGTTCTGTCGCTAACTATAACAGAACCTCTTAATTCTATGTGACAATTACATCATGGTTGAGACTGTAAGTGGATTATTCCTCTCATAAAAACTCACCATCTTCATTCATCTTAACCTTCATTGTTTTATCCCCATTTTGCAATTGAATTTTGTAAGTCTTTTTGGCTCCTTTGTCTTCAACATAAGTAACCTGATAAATATCGCTTGCTATCTCCCAGTTGGGGAAACGTTCCCACAAGGCTTTGGTTACAGCTTCTGGCAATTTAATGTCTTTAAATTTCTCAATGGTTCTTAAAATCTTACCGTCAGGATCATAGGCAGCCACTATTTTCCCGTCAGGAATATAAAATTCTACGGTATAGTAATCGTAGTCATCCTGATAATAATCTTTTGTTGTAACATCATAAGCTGCTGCTTTTCGTTGTAGCATTTGAACAGGAATAGCAGCCACCTTATTATCTGTCTGATTTAAATACTTATAGTTAACAGCAGTTACTACCACTTCAGATAGTTCTTCAACTTTGGTAATTTGTGAATATGCATGGCTAGTTAGGCCAATGACCAATAAACTAAGAATAAATTTTTTCATAATTCCAGGTTTTAGATATTGATAAATATTACGCTTTGTGGCGTAACTCTGGTTAAAAGTATAAAAGTCAATATTTTTATGAAATGATCTTGGTCAGTTCAATTATTAGGATCAAACGAGGGGTTGCCCGGCAAGAATTTACTATAATACCCATTAACCTCTATATCTTTAAGAACAATGAGACAGAAATTTTATATAGCTACTTCCCAAAAATGCATTTAATTTATGATGAAGGGTTCAGGTATAATGTTTAGTCCTTAAATGCCGATATTTTAGTCAGGGTATCTGTCCCTAAATAGGTATCGTCCTTGTTATAATACCATGCCCTTATTTTTGGCATTTTAATCCCGTTAATTTCTTCCTGTCCGGAAAGAATAATGTATTCCCCGTCATTTTTTTCCTCATTGTGGTAGAACTGATATACCTCCATGGCGTATGTTTCAGGATCAAAATAAAAATACCAGGTATCGTTTCCAACGGACTCCTTATAGGTAACCTTAAGTACCTTATACATTTTCCCTTTAAAAGTTTTTTGATATACTTTTGGATCCATTAAGGTTCCCTGGTCTTTAAGTTTCATAGGCAGCCCGTATAAATAGGTGTAATAATTCTTCATTAGGTTTGCCCGTTCACATGATAATTTATGGGTTTTTATATCCTCTTCTGAAATTGTTGTGCTCCCATTTAATTTCAATAGACATTCTTCCTTATTGAGGACTTGTTCAATTATAATATTGTCTTTGGTTGAAGTCAGTTTGAAATATTCCCCCGGGAGGTTAATTTCTACCTCGCTTAATCTTTCTTTGCCATCAGGCGTGCTCATAGTAATAGACAGCTTGCCCTGAAACACTCCCCAAAGACCATTTGGGTCGTGGTAGGCTATAGTTTTCTGAAGTAGCTGAGGGCTTGTCAATTCTTGCGCTTTCCCAATAACAAATCCGGAGAATACAAGGAAAATCAATAAATACTTATTCATGAAATTTAATTAGATTCCTAATATAGGTCATTTTTTTTCATGGATTTGTTTATGGTAGTTTTCCTGGCAGTATAAATCGAATAAATTTAGGGAGACCTTCATTTAATCTTTGATCTCTATAGCTATTGAGAGATAGAAGGTTGTATTCAGGGGGCTTAACTTTTTAGTTGGAATGGTGCCACACTAATGAAGCACGCCACCAGACAATCATACGCAAAAAGGCTGAAACCTAATTTCTATTGGAAAAGGAACAGTTCATTTTCAAAAATCATTGACTTTACATTTTAAATCGGGATTCTGATTTATTATTATATTTGAGAATACGATGGTTTTAATTCCATCCTTTTGATATGGGATCACATCAAATGAGTCGCCTTTAAATCCTTCTAACTTCATATTAAATAATTGAAACTTAATTTAAGATCATTAACAGTTGGAAAACGGGCAGATTTAGTTATTTTGGATAAGAATCCGCTATAGACAGCCCCGGCCGGCAT
>JAHEBI010000147.1 GCA_024642325.1 Eudoraea sp.
ATCAGACAATAGCGGCTGAACCAGATTTTTTAAATCATCATAGGAAGTGCCTGTTGGAATATAAATGTGGGCTTCTTTATTATTAAAAGCTGTATTTGGTGAAAACAGAGCATTATATATCAAATAGGAAAACACCCCGGCTCCAATCAAACCGAGCAGTACCACTATCAACAAGATTTTTTTTAAATACATTAATGGTTAAGTTTTTGAAAAAGTAATTCATTTTTAAACTTTCCCCCTGAAAGAATCCATTCTTTTTTCACACCGGCAAGATCAAATCCCATTTTTTTAAATAATCGTATGCTTATTTGATTATCCTCACCCACATTGGCATATACCTGGTTTAAATTTAATACCGTAAAAGCATATTCACAAAGCAAAGAAACAGCTTCGGATCCGTGGCCGTTCTTTCGGTTGGTCTTATCAAGTATTACTATCCCGATCCCCGCTCGTCTGTGCTTGGGGTCAAAGTCAAAAAGGTCAATAAATCCTATTACTTTATCCATGTCGTTACAGATGGCCAGCCGCAACTGTTTTACTTCATAAATATCTCTGTGTGAATTTTCCAGGTACAATTTGAGCACATGTCTGGAATAAGGCGATACAGTACCACTAATTTCCCATATATCCGGGTTATTTTCAAGCTCGTATAAAAATTCCAGATCATCCGGTTCCAGTGCGCGTAATTTGGTATGTTTTCCTCGTAATTTCAAATCTCTATTGTGCCTTTAAATACCTGTTTGGCCGGACCATCCAACCTAATATTTTCATATCCTGCAGGGCCTTTGGTAAATTGAACAACCAAATTTCCACCTTTGGTAAAAATATTTACCTTCTCACTTTTGGTCTTACCCCAATAATGCATTCCCAGAGCAACGGCAGTTACGCCTGTTCCACAGGATAAGGTTTCATTCTCCACTCCCCTTTCATAAGTGCGCACGGAAAAATCATTATCTCCTGTTTGTTCAACAAAATTTATGTTACTTCCTCCTTCTCCGTAAATTCCATATCGCAGTTTGGCACCCTCTTCCAAGACCTTATAATTTTCCAAATTAGAAACCATCTGAACATGATGCGGAGAACCCGTATTCAGAAAAAGACAGTTGCGCTTCTCCATAATTTCGTTCACATTCTGCATTTGCAAGCTAACTGTTCCATCATTTATCGAGGCATGGTGAAACCCATCAACCGCATTAAATTTCGTCTTTTCTTCTATTATACCAAGGAATTCGGCAAATGCAACAATGCATCTACCACCATTGCCACACATACTTCCGGGTTTTCCATCAGAATTGTAAAAGACCATCATAAAATGAGATGACTTATCATCCTCAAGTAAGATCAATCCGTCTGCACCAATACCAAAACGTCTGTCACAGAGAAATGAAATTAATTTATGGTTGGCTTTTGGAAATTTCCCGATACGATTATCGATCATGATAAAATCGTTACCTGTGCCCTGATATTTGTAAAATGAAATTGTCATAGCTAATTTAAGAAACAAAGATAGGACTTTATTTAAGCAATTTTTATCAGTTAAAAAGTCGTTAAATGGAAATATTTAGATTAAAAATCAAGTATTTTTACCTTGCGAATTTAAAGATCATTTATTTATGAAAAGTTTTGGACGTTTATTATTAGTTGCTGTTTTCGCTGGAGCAATTACACTTATTTCTTATAAGGCGTTTTTTGAACAAACAAATTATGCGCTTGCTACATCCAATTCAGAGATGCCTGTATTTACAACAAGCAATAATCCGGTATCTTCAAAAGGAAATGGTATTAATGAAGTAGATTTTACGATTGCAGCGGAAAATACGGTAAATGCTGTGGTACATGTTAAAAACCTGACATTAAACAGTAGCCCGGGTAGTTTATTGGATTTTTTCTATGGCTCCGAAAGTCGTGGAATTCCGCAGGTAGGTACCGGCTCCGGGGTTATTATTTCACCAGACGGGTATATCGTAACCAATAATCATGTGATTGCCAAGGCCAATGAAATCAGAATTACCTTAAACAATAATAAGACCTATGAAGCTGAAATTATTGGTACTGATCCAAATACTGATATTGCTTTAATAAAAATTGATGCGGATGAGAAACTCCCCTATCTGGCATTTGGAGATTCTGACCAGGCCAAAATTGGGCAATGGGTATTGGCCGTTGGAAATCCCTTTAACCTGACATCTACTGTTACGGCAGGGATAGTAAGTGCTAAAGCAAGGGATTTAGGCCGGGATCAGTCATTTATCCAAACAGATGCTGCTGTGAACCCAGGAAATAGCGGAGGGGCATTAGTAAATACCAATGGGGATCTGATTGGCATTAATACCGCGATTACTTCGCAAACAGGCTCCTATGTAGGCTATGCTTTTGCAGTTCCAAGTAATATTGCCAAAAAAGTAGTGGAAGACATCATGGAATATGGGAATGTTCAAAAAGGAATACTTGGCATAACTTCACCTCGTCTTAGTACCCCTTATGCTGTGAATAATGGAATTAACGAGATAGATGGAGTATATATTGATGGAATAGAAGAAGATTCAGGTGCAGATGATGCCGATTTAAGATCTGGAGATATTATAAAAATGGTGGATAATATCAAAGTGCGGAAATTTGCAGATCTAACCGGGTATGTATCTACTAAAAGACCAGGAGATAGAATTAACGTTACCATTAATCGGAATGGAGAAGATATGTTAGTGCCTGTTGAATTAAAGGAAAGGCAGTCTATTATAGTGCCGGTAATGGGACTTCGGGTTAAAAACTTATCGGAGAAAGATAAAGAAACCTATAAAACAGATACCGGTGTGAAGATTACCGGTGTACCAGAAACTTACAGGGGCTATGGGTTAGACGGAAAAGTAATTTTAGAAATTGATAATGAAAAAGTTAATGATATATACGAAGCTAAAAATATGTTTGGGGCCATTTCAAGATATGATAAAACTGTGATAACCCTTATTGATAAAAATGGGGTGAAAGAACGCATAGTGTTCCAATAAAAGAGCTACTCTTGACACGATAAAAAGCACTCCGGACCGGGGTGCTTTTTTATTTATCTTTTCCTTATGTGATGCCATTAGAATTCAATAATTTTGACCCTAATTATATTAAAAGTACATCGATGAGTCCAATCAAATCTTATGAAAAAGAACTTGCATTCCAGGCAGACAGGAGAAAAGCCACAACGGAATTCATTAAAATCATTAGTGATCTTTGGTATGATAAAGCCATTGAAGTAGTGCTTTTTAAAAACCAGGTGATTGACAAAAATGTCAGTGATATAATTAATCTACACGAATACGCAGGTGAATTTGTCCAGAAACCGATTTCCATATTTGATTCTGTTGAATTATTACGCGCAATTAATGACATTATACTTCCTCCATCCAAGATAGATATTGGAAAGCTCACGTATGAATACCATTCAGACGACAATAATTATCACGATGTTAAGGCATTCATTCTCAATAAATTAAAGGATGCTACCAATTCCAAAGAAATTAAGCCTAAAGACGTTGTACTATATGGTTTTGGCAGAATTGGAAGACTCATAGCCAGAGAGCTCATGGCGAAAACCGGAAAAGGAAATCAGTTAAGACTCAGGGCTATAGTAACAAAAGGTTTATTATCTGAAGAAATTCTTGAGAAACGAGCCAATCTGTTAAAAACCGATTCTGTTCATGGGCAATTCACAGGAACGATAAGTTATGATTGGAAAAAGAAGGCCTTGATAATTAATGGTACTACTGTGCATCTAATTAACTCAGATAAGCCTGAAAAAATAGATTACACCCAATACGGAATTAGCGATGCTCTGATTATTGATAATTCAGGCGCTTTTAGGGATAAAAAATCATTGGAAAGGCATTTGCAGGCCTCAGGTGCCAGCAAAGTTCTTCTGACCGCCCCTGCAAAGGAAATACCGAACATTGTACATGGGGTTAATCAATATGAGTTTGATCCAGATGCAATTAATATTTTTTCCGCCGCTTCATGCACTACAAACGCTATTACACCTGTATTAAAGGTAATTGATGATTCTCTGGGTATTAAAAAAGGACATCTGGAAACTATCCATGCCTATACAAACGATCAAAATTTGGTTTATAATTTACATGGTAAATACAGAAGAGGAAGAGCAGCAGCCTTAAACATGGTCATTACAGAAACAGGCGCAGGAAGTGCTGTGGCAAAAGCGCTCCCATCGCTGGCAGGTAAGCTCACATCAAACGCCATAAGAGTTCCTGTTCCTAATGGTTCCCTGGCTATACTCAACCTTGAGGTTGATAATAAAACTTCGATAGAAGCCATAAACACAATAATAAAAAAATATGCTTTGGAAGGTGATTTGGTGGAACAAATTAAATATTCACTTAGCAATGAACTGGTGTCCACAGATATTGTTGGTACGGCAGCCCCGTCTATTTATGACAGTAATGCCACTATAGTTTCTGCAGACGGTAAAAATATTGTACTCTATGTTTGGTACGATAATGAGTTTGGGTATTCCCATCAAGTTATAAGGTTAGCAAAATATATTGCTAAGGTCAGACGTTTTACTTATTATTAAATGACCCTTTAAGTAAGTATAATCACCTAAATATTATTCCATTAAAATTTATGATGGTGCGAATTTTTTTTATTAATTAATAATATTAGAGTACTTTAGTTCTCTCTCTGAATCATATATTAATACTTAGAATTATTTTAATGAAAGGTTTTAGCAAATTTTATATTGTATTAGCCTTCCTGACATGTAACCTACATTATGCTCAACAGAGTGACCAGGAAGAAGAGTTATCTTTAGATAGTGGTTCTATAGAAAGCCAGTTCGAATATTTATACAAAAAATCCGGTAACTATAATGCAGAAGGAAAAAGATATGAGGTGGTCCGAATTATCAATTTGGACAAGCTCAAGAAAAATGTTCTTGATTCTGTTAATGCCGCTAATAAAAAGGAGATTGAGCTAAAAAACACCATAAGTGCCCACGAAGCTACAATTGTCGCTCTTAATAGTAAATTAAAAGAAGCCACTGACAGTCTTGCCTCCGTAACTAATGAGAAGGACAGCATGTCCCTTTTAGGTGCTCAGGTTTCCAAGGGTACTTATAATTTCATTTTGTGGACGGTAATAATCGGGTTACTCCTGCTATTCCTTTTGTTTGTTTTCAGGTTTCGAAGAAGCAATATCTTAACTCTGGAAGCGAAAGCCAATTTAGCCGAACTGGAAACGGAATATGAAGACCATAGGCGAAAGGCTCTGGAAAGGGAGCAGCGCATAAGCAGGCAACTTCAGGACGAAATAAATAAATACAAAAAATCAAAATAAAAAAAGCTCCTTAAAGGAGCTTTTTTTTACACATAAATTCCATGATCAGCATTATTCAGGCAAAAGAAGAACACATTCCAATATTGATTCCGTTAATGGATGAATATAGAATATTCTACAGGCAAAATTCTGATGAAACAGAAGTCAAAAAATTTTTGGAAGGCAGAATAAAAAATAAAGAATCCATTATTTTCATCGCATATTTTGAGGAGCACCCGGCAGGTTTTACCCAACTATATACTTCTTTCTCAACGGTAAGCCTTAAACCTGTATTTATTTTAAATGACTTGTACGTATATAAAAAATTTAGAAAAAAAGGCATAGGTGAAAAATTATTAAAAAGTGCCAAGGAATATTGCCGATTACAAGGTTACAAAGGATTGGCCCTGGAAACTGAATTAGACAATCCGGCTCAGAAATTATACGAACGCCTCGGGTGGGAAAAAGACAATGCCTGTTTTCATTATTTTTGGAAATCGAATTAAACCATCTAATAAATAGAATAAGAATATTTCCCATGCGAATAGATATTATAACCGTCTTACCTGAATTATTAAAAAGCCCTTTTGAAGCTTCTATAATGAAGCGGGCCATAGAAAAGGGACTGGTAGAAATACATTTACATAACTTAAGGGATTATACCGATAAAAGCTATAATCAGGTAGATGATTATCAATTTGGCGGCGGTGCAGGTATGGTTTTAATGATTGAACCCATAGATAAATGCATAAGTGCTCTTAAGAAAGAAAGACAATACGATGAAATAATTTATATGACCCCCGATGGTGAAACGCTCAACCAACGGACATCAAATAGTTTATCCCTGTTAACCAACATTATTGTTCTCTGTGGTCATTACAAAGGAGTTGATCAAAGAGTCAGAGACATCTTGATCACCAGGGAAATATCCATTGGAGATTATGTATTATCCGGAGGCGAATTGGGTGCGGCCGTTCTTTGTGATTCAGTTATTCGTTTGCTTCCAGGAGTGTTGAATGATGAAACCTCTGCCCTCACAGATACCTTTCAGGACGATTTGTTAGCTCCTCCTGTATACACAAGACCCAGAGAATACAAAGGCCTTAAAGTCCCGGATATTCTGTTAAGTGGCAATTTCCCGGAAATTGAAAAATGGCGGGAAGATCAGGCAATGGAAAGGACAATAAAACGCAGACCCGATTTATTGGAAGAGTGAAATCTTATA
>JAHEBI010000148.1 GCA_024642325.1 Eudoraea sp.
ACCGAAGAGCAAAAAGCATATTTTAAGAAAAAATACATTCGATTGGTCAATCCCGAATATATAAAGTTTGTTATTGACCGTAATGACAAACTTGTGGCATTTGCTATAGTAATGCCTTCATATGGGTCAGCCTTGCAAAAAGCCAATGGCAGCCTTTTCCCTTTTGGTTTCCTGTATCTTTTGAATGCTAAAAAAAACAGCAAAGACGTTATTTTTTACCTTATCGGGGTTCATCCAGAATATCAAAATAAGGGGGTTACCGCCATAATCATGAATGAATATCACAAGGTCTTTCAGGCAAAAAAAATAAGGAATTGTTACAGAACTCCCGAATTAGAGGAAAACGTCGCTATACGACAAATGTGGAAACACTTTGACCCGGAAATCTACAAACGCAGAAGAACCTATAGAAAACAGCTATAGGAAGCGTTAGTTGGGAAAATTATTCCCAGATAAGCCTCATTCAGATTACAGCTTAAACTCATTCACCCATAGCAGCGGCTACTGCAGCAGATAATCTCTTGTAGGTACCATTCTCTAATCGCTCCCTGATCGCAGAAAATGCATCCAGGGTTATGGCAACATCTTCTAAAGTATGAGTAGCGGTTGGTATCATTCTTAACAAGATCATTCCTTTAGGGATTACCGGATATACTACAATTGAACAGAATATTCCATAATTCTCCCTTAAATCCCTGACCAAAGCCATGGCTTCTGGAATACTTCCATTAAGATAAACCGGGGTCACACAACTGCTGGTGGATCCTATATCAAATCCTCTTTCCTTGAGTCCATTCTGAAGGGCATTGACATTTTCCCATAGTTTATCTCTCAACTCAGCTTTAGTACGTAGCATATCAAGGCGTTTTAATGCACCTTTCACATAGATCATGGGAAGTGATTTCGCGAACATTTGAGATCGCAAGTTATACTTCAAATAATCAATAATTTCCTTATCAGCAGCCAAAAAAGCGCCTATGCCTGCCATTGATTTGGCAAATGTCGCAAAATACACATCAATATCGTCCTGAACTCCCTGTTCCTCACCTGCGCCGGCTCCGGTTTTACCTAATGTTCCAAAACCGTGGGCATCGTCAACCAACAACCTGAAATTAAATTCCTTTTTTAATGCAACAATTTCTTTAAGTTTCCCTTGTTCTCCGCGCATTCCAAAAACACCTTCAGAAATAACCAGGATGCCACCACCGGTTTGATCTGCCATTTTGGTTGCACGCTCCAGGTTCTTTTTTAAACTATCGATATCATTATGCATAAATGTAAATCGTTTGCCCATATGCAAACGAACGCCATCTATTATGCATGCATGGGAATCCACATCGTAAACAATAATATCATCTTTTGAAACAAGGGCATCAATTGCAGATAAAATACCCTGATATCCAAAATTAAGCAGATAAGAAGATTCTTTATGAACAAAATCAGCTAATTCCTTCTCCAATTGCTCGTGAAAGTCTGTATGCCCGCTCATCATTCTTGCCCCCATGGGATATGCGGCTCCATATTCAACGGCGGCTTCCGCATCCACTTTTTTAATTTCGGGTAAATTGGCCAGTCCGAGGTAATCATTAATACTCCAGGTAATCACTTCTTTCCCCTGAAATTTCATACGGTTAGAAATAGGGCCTTCCAATTTTGGAAAAACAAAATATCCTTCTGCCTGGGATGCCCATTTACCCAAGGGTCCTTTATTCTCAATGATTCTAGCAAATAAATCTTTCATCTGGCCTCTTTTGGTTAGTGGACAAAATTATGGAATTTTGATCACGATTCATAAATTTTTTTAATACTAAACAAAAAAGGCAACAGTAGGTTACTGTTGCCTTCTATATCTATAGAGTATTGTTTATTTTACATATTGAACAGCCTGCTCTTCTTCAATATTTTTACTGTCAAAAAAGCCCTGGTCACTCATCCACTGGTCATTGTATATTTTACTCATATACCTGGAGCCATGGTCAGGAAATATAACAACTACATTACTTTCTTTAGTGAATTCGCCTTTTTCGCTTAATTGTTTAACGGCCTGCATAACCGCTCCGCTGGTATAACCTACAAAAATACCTTCTTTGCAGGAAATTTCCCTTGCAGTATGTGCACTCTCCTCATCAGTTACTTTTATAAATTCATCAATAACCTCAAAATCGGTGGCATCCGGAATTAAGTTCTTACCAAGACCTTCAATCCTATAGGGATATATTTCATTATTGTCCAATTCTCCTGTTTCGTGAAATTTTTTCAAAACAGAGCCAAACGCATCAACTCCTATTATCCTGATATTCGGGTTTTGTTCTTTTAAATAACGCGCTGTGCCAGAAATAGTTCCACCGGTACCGCTACAGGCAATCAAATGAGTAATATTCCCATTTGTTTGTTCCCATATTTCCGGGCCTGTGGTTTTATAATGGGCCAATATATTCAACTCATTGAAATATTGATTGATATATACTGATCCTTTGGTTTCTTCATGAAGACGCTTTGCAACCTGATAATAAGATCTGGGATCATCTGCACTTACGTGGGCGGGGCAAACATATACTTTTGCACCCATAGAACGCAACATGTCAATTTTATCCTTTGAAGA
This sequence comes from Eudoraea sp., assembly GCA_024642325.1. Classification (GTDB taxonomy): domain Bacteria; phylum Bacteroidota; class Bacteroidia; order Flavobacteriales; family Flavobacteriaceae; genus Eudoraea. Next base: position 2,603 of record JAHEBI010000148.1, read on the forward strand.
CTTGGAACTTACAGCCAGTACACATTCATATCCTTTTACTATACTCACCATAGCAATACTAAAACCTGTATTCCCCGAAGTAGTCTCTATAATTGTATTTCCGGGTTCAAGGATACCGCTCTTTTCCGCCTGATCTATAATATATGCAGCAATTCTATCTTTCGATGAATGCCCTGGATTAAAGGCTTCAATCTTCGCATAAAAGTTACCTTTTAATGGAGAAGTAATCTGGTTAAGTCTAACGAGTGGGGTATTTCCTATTAAATCAAGGATCGAGTTATAAGCATTTATCTTATTTTCCATACAGAAATGTTAGTCAGATCTATCCTTTATAAAAGATACTATCTGGGACAAAATTACTACTTTTTTTTTATTTTTCGATTTTACCTTCTAAATCTAATAAAAAACTATACTCTTTAGCGGTTTCTTTCAATGCCTCAAATCTTCCGGAAGCACCGCTATGACCTGCATCCATATTGGTATATAGAAAGAGTTTATTTGTATCCGTTTTATAAACTCTTAGTTTTGCCACCCATTTAGCAGGTTCCCAATATTGCACTTGTGAATCGTGTAAACCTGAAGTTACTAGCATATTTGGATAATCCTGGGCAACAACATTATCATATGGGGAGTAAGATTTCATATAGTGATATAACTCCTCATTATTTGGATCACCCCATTCGTCGTATTCGCCTGTAGTCAGAGGAATAGAATCATCCAGCATTGTTGTAATAACATCGACAAAAGGCACAGCTGCAATCACCCCATTATAAAGATCAGGAGCCATATTGACAATTGCACCCATAAGCAACCCGCCGGCAGATCCCCCGTAAGCATATAAATGCTTCTTGCTGGTATATTTTTTTTCGATTAAATATTTAGAGCAATCTATAAAATCCGTAAATGTATTTTTTTTCGACAGCAATTTTCCTTCTTCATACCAGGTTCTGCCCAAATATTCCCCACCTCGCACATGTGCAATGGCATAAACAAAACCTCTATCCAAAAGACTTAACCGAACCGTTGAAAAGTAAGGATCTGAAGTGCTCCCGTAAGAACCATAGCCATATTGCAAAAGAGGACTATCACCTCCTAATTCAGTGTCTTTGTGATAAATCAATGATATTGGTATTTTTTGACCATCACGGGCTGTTGCCCATAATCGTTCAGAACGGTAATTTTCTTTATTAAATTTACCCCCCAACACTTCTTGTTCTTTTTTGATTTCCTTCACTTTAGTTCTCATATCGAAATCAATAATGGCGTAAGGTGAAGTCATTGAATTGTATACGTAACGAAAAATCCCGGTGTCAAAATCCGGGTTTATATAAGGGTAGGCTACGTATGTTTCATTGTCAAACGGTATATAATAGCTGTCCGAATCATCCCACTTCGTAATCTTCAACTTATTGAGACCGTTATCCCGTTCTGTCAAAACATAATAATCCTTAAATATTTCAATATCCTCAAGGAGAATATCCGGCCTGTGCGAAATAAATTCTTCCCAATTTTCAGAGGATGTATTTTCCTCTTTGACCTTCATTAATTTAAAATTGGTGGCTTTGTCTTTATTCGTGAGTATATAAAAATAGTCATCAAAATGATAAATGGAATACTCCAACCCTCTTTCCCTTTTAGAGAATAATTTAAAATTATCATGTGGGTTATCTGCATTAAGTATTTGAAATTCAGATGTTAACGTACTGTATGATCCAATAATTATATATTTCTTGGATTTTGATTTGTATGCAAATGTATTGAAGGTATCATCCTGCTCATGAAACACCAATTCATCTTCTTCACCCGGATTACCAAGGATGTGCTTATATATCTTATCTGATCGCAAAGTCACCGGATCTTTCTTTGTATAGAATAACGTCCTATTGTCATTGGCCCAGACTGCACTTCCTGTAGTATTATCCGTCTTATCAGGGTAAATGTCACCCGTTTCAAGGTTTTTTATCTGAATGTGGTATTGTCTTCTTCCTATTGTGTCAATACTAAATGCCGCGAGTTTGTTATCCGGACTTACAGTAACACCCCTGAGGTCAAAATATTCATGCCCCTCTGCAAGTTCATTACAATTGAATATTATTTCTTCTGCAGATTCGAGGTTTCCCTTTTTTCGGGAATAGATAGGGTATTCCTTCCCAATTTCATACCTCGTTATATACCAATATCCATTAAGTTTGTAGGGTAAAGAAGAGTCATCTTCCTTAATACGACCTTTCATTTCTTCATACAATTCCTTTTGAAATGATTTGGTATGACTGGTAAGGGAGTCATAATAATTATTCTCTTCTTCCAAATAAGCAATTACTTCTTTATTTTCCCGCTGGTTCAGCCAATAATACTTATCTACCCGTATATCGCCATGTTTTTCCAGTTTTACAGGTGTTCTTTTGGCCGTTGGGGCATTAATAACTTCCATATTTTGATTTTGATTCTGGCATGAAACAGCCATAATAAGGATAACAAATAAAACGTTACTTCTTTTAAGAAAGTGTACCACTAAAAATTATTTTTAAGGGCACAATTTAGTAATTTTGATTTTAGCAATATTAAATAGATAAATATGTTCGGAGACTTAATGGGTATGATGGGTAAATTAAGAGAAACCCAGGAAAAAGTAAAAGCAACCAAGGAGAGGTTAAATTCTGTTATACTTGAAGAAAAATCTTCTGATAATTTAATTTCAGTAACCATAACGGCTAATAGAAATTTGAAAACAATTGAGATCAATGACCATCTCCTCCGGGACAAGGAGCAATTAGAGGATTATCTTGTCCTTACCATAAATAAGGCCATAGAGAAAGCGACCGAAATAAATGAAGCTGAACTGGCTGCTGTAGCCAAGGAAGGAATGCCGAATATTCCAGGTATGGATTCCTTATTTAAGGGATAGTATATTTATAGGGAATAGCTCTTCCTGATGAAGGAAACCTGATTATCCTAATTTGTTAATTAAATATAAAACCTGAGCAATTTTTAATACTTTTAAGCAAAGCTCTGTGTATGATAAAAATTAATAAGAAAGATAACAACACCTATAATTTCTCCTTAAACACTGTGAATGGTAATGCGCTTTTTTACAGTGTTGGGTTTTCAAGTAAAGAAGAAATTAAAAATATTGTTAGTGGTTTAAATGTGTCCGAAAAACAATTATATGTCTTTGAGCGCAAAACCGACCACGATGGTAACTTTCTTTTTAATCTTAAGGATAAAAAGGGGCAGCTTATTGGCAATAGCCAACTCTACAGCTCTGAAGCAGGTATGGAAAATGGTATAAAAAACCTGAAAAAAAGAATAGCTGCATTAAACCAATTTGACTACTTATAGGTTTTTCAAGGTTTTTAATAATGTTTCATGCATTTGGAGGGTGTAGTCCATATGGGTAACTATGCGCAATTTCCCGTTACCCATGCCGATTATAAATATGTCCTTTTGGTGAAGTTTCTCTATAAAATCTTCCGCGCTTAAATAGTCTTCATTTATTTCAAAAATGATAATATTGGTTTCCAAAGGTTCCACTTTTTTAATAAAGGGCAGACTTTCCAGTAATGAGCCAATTTCTCTTGCTTTTTTATGATCATCCTCAAGACGATCAATCTGATGGTCCAATGCATATATACCCGCCGCCGCCATAAACCCGGCCTGACGCATACCACCGCCCAATATTTTTCTAATACGCAAAGCCTTATCAATCACTGCCTTATCTCCAACCAAAACAGAACCTACGGGGCACCCCAGTCCTTTACTTAAACAAACACTAATGGTGTCGAATAATTCACCATATTGCCTTGCTGTTTCACCTTTTTCAACTAAGGCATTCCATATCCTGGCCCCATCCAAATGATAGCCCAGATTATTCCTTAGACAAACTTCCTTAATACGTACCAGTTCAGAAAAATCCCAACAGGCCC
>JAHEBI010000149.1 GCA_024642325.1 Eudoraea sp.
CATCCAGTACATAGGTATAATTTCATTTACTGTCTCCAGGAAGTTACCGTAAACCAGGGATCCGTCCGGGTTAAACTCTTTCCACATTAAAGCTTGGGTAAAACCCGCCACATACATTGGTAATGCATATAATATGATCCCTAAAGTTCCGATCCAAAAGTGGAAATTAGCCAAAGGGGTAGAATGCAATCTGGTTTTAAACATTTTAGGTATCAGCCAGTAGATCATTCCAAAAGTCAGAAAACCATTCCAGGCAAGGGCGCCAACATGTACATGCGCAATAATCCAATCGCTAAAATGGGCAATGGCATTTACATTTTTCAGGGATAGCATTGGGCCTTCAAACGTTGCCATACCATATCCCGTAATTGCAACTACCATAAATTTTAGCGTTGGGTCTGTGCGTACTTTATCCCATGCACCTCTTAGCGTCAACAGCCCATTTATCATCCCACCCCAGGATGGGGCAATTAACATAACTGAAAATGCCACACCTAAATTTTGCGCCCAGTCAGGCAAGGCTGAATATAGTAAATGGTGAGGGCCGGCCCATATATATATAAAAATCAGTGACCAGAAATGTACTATAGATAATCTGTATGAGTATACCGGCCTGTTAGCAGCCTTGGGAACAAAATAATACATAAGCCCCAAAAAAGGAGTGGTTAGGAAAAAGGCAACGGCGTTATGTCCGTACCACCACTGTACAAGAGCATCCTGAACCCCCGCATATACCGAATAGCTTTTGAAAGCGCTGACCGGCAATTCCAGGCTATTGAAGATATGAAGTACGGCAACTGTCACAAAGGTGGCCAAATAGAACCATATGGCAACATAGAGGTGACGCTGTCTTCGTTTAAGCATTGTTCCAATCAGGTTCCATCCAAATGCAACCCATACCAGGGCAATAGCAATATCTATTGGCCATTCCAGCTCGGCATATTCTTTAGAAGTACTGATTCCGAGAGGAAGTGTGATTGCAGCAGCAACAATTATTGTCTGCCAGCCCCAGAAGTTAAAATTACTTAGGAAGTCACTAAACATTCGTGCTTTGAGTAAGCGCTGGGTGGAATAATATATTCCGGCAAAGATTGCGTTTCCTACAAATGCAAATATTACTGCATTGGTGTGTAATGGACGAAGTCTTCCAAAACTAAGAAATGATATCCCATCGGTTATATTTGGGAACAGAAACATAAATGCTAGTAATAAGCCTACCAGCATACCAATAATTCCCCAAAACAAGGTTGCATAAAGGAATTTTTTTACGATTTTGTTATCGTAATAGAACTGTTGTATTTCCATAATTACAATTTTTGCTTTTTATTTAGTTGGATTGATTTTTTGATATTGGGGTCAGAATTATTTATAGTAGTGGATTTTACAAGTTCATCTTCAAACAACATCCTTACCGAGGGCGTATACGAATCATCATACTGGCCGCTGCGCACGGAGATGATAAAGGCAGCAAAGAAGACCAGTGCTACTACAATACTAATTGTAAGCAATATATAAATGACACTCATACCTCCCTGAATTCTGGCGTAAAACTACATTTGTTAACAAGTTCAAAAAATGACATATGTCAGGTTTAATAATTATTTCAATTTCTTTCCTATCACATTAGTAGCAAGGGTTGCAAAAGCAACAATACTAATAGAACTCATTGGCATAAGTATAGCAGCAATTACAGGTTCTAACTGGCCGGTTACGGCAAAATAGAGGCCAACCAGGTTATACATCAAGGAAAATACAAAGCACAATTTAATAATTTTTATGGCACTTTTTGAGGCTAGAATATAATTGTTCAGGTGTTTAAATTTGCTGGCATCCAGAATTCCATCGCAGGCCGGTGAGAAAACGTTTATATTTTCAGAAATAGCGAGACCTACATCGCTCTGTGCCAGAGCGCCGGCATCATTTAGGCCATCACCCACCATTAACACCTTTTTGTCATTGGCTTGTAACTCCTTAATAAACTCCAGTTTATCTGTTGGTTTTTGATTAAAATATAAAGGAGTCAACTTCGGTAAAAGCTTTTCAAGTCTGGTTTTTTCACCGGCATTATCGCCTGATAATACGGCTATATCCATATAGCGCCCCATACTTTTAAATACTTCCGAAACCCCTTCCCTGTAGTTGTTTCGAAAAACAAAACGCCCCTTATAGGAATCATTTGCGCTTATGTGAACAGAAGTGTTGTTATAATCACTTTGTTGTTGATGTCCCACAAAATCTGCTGACCCAACTTTGACATCGCTTTTGTCCTTAACGCCATATACTCCTTCACCTGTAAATTCTTTGTAGTCATCAAGGGTTTCTATATTGTGCTCTTTTAACAATGCATAGAGCGATCTGCTTAGCGGATGGTTTGATGCCCGTAAGGTATTTTTGAGCAGCGACTCCTCCTGAGAGGACAGCTCCATACCTTCATAAGTGATTGAGCTTGATTCCGCAGTAGTTATTGTGCCGGTTTTATCGAAAATAGCGGTATCTATTTGCGCCAGTTGTTCTATAATTCCACTATCCTTAAGATAGAGTTTCTTACGTCCAAAAATCCGTAACATATTGCCCAGTGTAAATGGAGCTGCAAGTGCAATAGCACACGGACAGGCGATGATGAGTACTGCTGTAAAAACATTTAATACTTTACTGCTGTCCTGCACAATCCAAAAAGATGCTGCAATAACAGCAATTGTCAATACGGCCAGGGTAAAGCGTTTGCCAATGCTGTCTGTTAAAGTCTGAAAAATCGTGGTCTTTTCTTTATGGAAAACAGAATTGCTCCATAATTGCGTAAGATAACTTTGGGAAACACTTTTCAAAGCTTCCATTTCCATTGCGCCATGACACTGCCTGCCGCCAGCAAAAATGTTATCGCCAGAAATTTTTTGGACTGGTTCTGATTCTCCGGTTACAAAGCTATAATCTATTTGGGCTTTACTGCTTATCAGAATCCCATCCACCGGAATTAATTCCTCATTCCTTATCAGTAAACGATCACCACTTTTTATTTCATAAACCTGCACAGTTTCCTCTTTTCTTTTTTTATTCAATCTGGTAACTGCAATAGGAAAATAGGACTTATAGTCCCTTTCAAAAGAAAGGAATGAATATGTTTTTTGTTGAAAGAACTTACCCACGAGCAGAAAGAAAATTAAACCCGTAAGGCTGTCGAAGAAGCCCGAACCCAGGGCAAAAAATATTTCGAAACTACTGCGTAGAAAAAGAACCAGAATACCCAGGGCAATAGGCACGTCAATATTTAAAAGTCCGGAACGCAATCCTTTATATGCGGAGATTAAATAATCACTGCCTGCATAAAATACCACTGGTAGTGAAAAAGCAAACATCAACCATCTGAACAGACCTTTGTATTGTTCCAGCCAAAATTCTCCTGTTTCAAAATATTCCGGAAAAGACAAAAACATAATATTTCCAAAAGCAAAACCGGCGACACCAAGTTTATACAATAGGCTTCTGTCTGTTGTGCTCTTTACTTTGTCATAATCGTCAAGAGTTATATTAGGAGCATATCCAATCCTTGCCAACAGCATAGCCAGCTCTTTAAATGTTATATGCTCCTTCTTGAAGGTAATTCTAACAGTTTTTTTTGGGAAATCTACCTGCGAATGCATAACCCCGGGATGTAATTTGTTTAGATTTTCCAGCATCCAAATACAAGAACTGCAATGTATCCCGGGAATATAAAGATTTACAATCTGAATAGTTGTATCATCAAATTCGGTTAATCTTTGAGCGATATTTTCGGAATCGAGAAAATCGTATTTTCCTTCAAATGCCAGGGGAGTAGTACCAGCACCCGATTGAAGATCATAATAATAGGAGAGATCATTCGTGTCAAAAATCTCATAGACTGTTTTACATCCGTTACAACAGAAATTTTTGTCGTCAAATACTATCGCTGAAGTGATGCAATCATCACCACAGTGGTAACATTTAGTCATATTCTTAAACATTTGCTTACTACCTGAATGCGAAATTGTAGTAATTTACTCAAAATATATATGATAATTGTCACCTTTTCGATAATTTTGGAACACATAAGTATAAAGAAAAATTAATGGGTTCTGATAACAGGTGCGAGAATTGTATAATACGTCAATTTAATTCCTTGCGTGCCATGAGTAAGGAAGAATTAAAGCAGGTTTCGGATTCGAAAACTACAAAAACCATTAAAAAGGGCGAGGCAATTTTTGAAGAAGGGGAAAAATTAAATGGGGTATTTTGTGTACGGGACGGAGTTTCTAAACTTTCCAAATTAAGCTCCAACGGAAAAGATCAAATAGTGAAATTAGCCACAAAAGGTGAAGTTATGGGTCAGCGTTCCGTTATTGCAGAAGAGACTTCAAATTTAAGTGCGGTGGCTGTAAACGACATGGAACTTTGTTTTATTCCGAAAGAAATAATTGTCAATACCTTGCACAAGAATCCTGATTTTGCATTTGAAGTACTCCGTCTTATGGCGCATGATTTAAAGGAGGCAGATGATGTAATTGTAAATATTTCGCAGAAAACTGTAAAACAGCGTATTGCAGAAGCATTCCTCTATCTTAAAGCTAACTATGGGGAGGACGCGGACGGATATTTAATTCTTACACTTTCAAGGGAGGATATTGCTAATGTTGTGGGCACCGCAACAGAATCCTGTATTCGCATAATTTCGGAATTTAAGAAAAAAGGTTTGTTAAAGAGTTCGGGTAAGAAACTTGGTATTTTGGATGAAAAGACATTAAGGGAACTTGCAGAAGGATTCTAGAAAAACCACAATTATAAGTTGGCTAAATATATACAGATACTTATCACAGCTTTTCAGGGATTTTAAAACCTGACATATATCATTGTTTACACCTAATCACAGGTTTATTTTTACACCGTTGTTACTTTATATAGGTGTATGAAAAATATATTAATACCAACAGATTTTTCCGAAAATTCTTTGAATGCTACCAAGTATGCGGTGGAATTTTTTAAAGATGAAGAATGTGTTTTTCACCTTTTAAATACATACACCCCTGCCATTGTACACAGTCGTTTTATGGCTGCCACGATTCATGGAGGCATGTTGGAAGATAATGTCCGATCCGATTCTGAACGGGGATTGGAAGATTTGCTGAATCAAATTAATAATTATCATAAATATCCAAAGCACAGCTTTAACAGCGTTTCTTCCTTTAACCTGCTTACTGAAGAAATCAAAGAACTTGTAGCGTCAGAAAATATTGATTTTATCGTAACAGGCACAAAAGGAGCATCTGGCTTCGAGGAAGTTTTTTTAGGGAGCAATACGGTAAGAATCATTAAGGCAATAAGAGAATGTCCTATCCTGGTTATTCCTGAAGATTTTGACTATGTCAGGCCTGCTGAAATAGGTTTCCCAACAGATTTTAAAAGAAATTTTAGCCTGGAAATTTTTGAGCCTGTACTAAAGCTGGCAGATAAATTTGGTTCCACGATTCATATAATGCATATAAATGAGGAAGAACAATTAAAAAAGTATCAGGAATCTAATAAGAATATCCTGCTGGAATACGTGTCTTCCGTTTCACACAAGTTTCATACAATGCCATATTTTGCCAGTAAATCAGACGTAATTGAATTCTTTATAAATGAATTTGGGATACAAATGCTGGCTCTCGTGAATTACCGACATGGATTTTTGGAAGAATTGGTTAGAGAACCGGTTGTAAAAAGAATAGCATTTCATACCAGCATACCACTTCTGGTATTGCCGGACTAGCTCCTTTATTTGGGAGAAGCATTCCTTCATCACCAGAGCACCTGAACCAGTGTGTCCTTTACTTTCCAATTGGATAATCCTCATAAAAGTCTTCAAAGGTTTTTAAGGTCTTATAATTGTCAGTCAGAACTTTATAAACCATATAAACTATCATTAACTGACCGAGAACGGTTATGTAAAAAACCCAGCTGAAAGAAAAATTCATAGTAGCCATTACAGTTACCAATATTAATACAATGGTGGTTGCCCCAACCCAAAACATAGCGGAAGATTTCATTTTTTATTTTAAAGTTATTTAAAAACAGAAAATGAACGTGTTAATACAATGATAAATGCACAAAATATCAGAGATTCCAGAATTTATCTTCATTGGGAATATTCTTTTGCCGGCCAGCCTCCAAAGGGTTAAAATTGAGCTTGTTAAACAAATACCATATGCTTGAGGAAATTGCAGGAGTTTGTGAGGCATGTTCCCATAATAAGGAAGAGCCATATCCCGTACCTGCGTTTGTGGCATACGGAATACCCGGTAAATATTCAGGATCCGAACCCGTCATTTGTGCTTTATGTAGTTGTTCAAGAGCTGCATTCGCTTCATTAACCATATTGGCTTCTTTAAAAGCTATGGCCATTTGTGCGGTACCTTCTAACCAAATTACATCTTTATCTTCGTCAAAACAGTAACCGGAAATTTCCTTGCCGTTAAAGCTGGCCACCTGAGTATTTTTATATCGTTCGGCCTTAATAAGTACTTCTTTGGGAA
>JAHEBI010000150.1 GCA_024642325.1 Eudoraea sp.
ATTTATCTTGTATAGGAAGCAATTGGTTTCCAATTTATTATGGTTTATAAAACTTATATAGTCCTGTTATCCCTGTTTCTGTTATTTTTTTCCTGCAAAAAAGAAAACCCATCTACCATTGGAAGGAATGCAATTTCCGGTGCAGACAGCACCCTGATATGGGTAAAAAACGCAAGAAATACTGATCTTCCGCTAAAGGAACGAAAGGAGTTTGCACAAATTGCTTACGAAAACGCAAAAGGTGAATTTAATGATTCACTACGGCTCAATTATTATTCGGAGCTTTCTATATCCTATCTGCTTCTTGAAGATTCTTTAAATTTCAGAAAAGTAAACAGCCGTTCACGGTTACTCGCCGAAGATCTTCGGGATTCGACGACTCTCGCAAGTTTATATTGGGACCTGGCCTATTTTTTTGATACTAATTTTGTAAAGGACAGTGCTTATTATGAATACAATAAGGCAGAAAAAATTTATTCTGACCTAAAAGAGAACTATAGTAATGGCCGGGTGCTTTATAATATGGCCAGAATATTAAAGGATATAAAGGATTATTCCGGTGCTGAGATCAACATCATTAAAGCCATTGAACTGTTTTCTCCTTTGGAAAATAATGAACAATTGTTCTTATGTTACAATTTGTTAGGGACAGTGGCCAAAGAGCTAAAAGAATACGAACAATCGCGGGAGTATTTTACCAAATCGGGAGAATATCTAAATAAAGTTCAATCAAAAGAATTAAAAGAAAAGCAACAAAGTACTCTGAACAACAATATTGGGAATTCCTATAAAGACCAGGGCGATTACCTAAATGCAATTCCGTATTTTAAAAATGTGGTAAATACCGATAGTTTACGCTTTAAAAGCCCAAAAACCTATTCAATTGCTCTTAACAATCTGGCCTATAGCCAATTCAAGACCGGTGAAACAAAGATTTCCGGGGATCTTTTAAAAGAAGCACTGGAAATCAATATGAAGGAGAATAACTTTCCGGAAATTGCTAATGGTCATTATCATTTGGCGGAGTATTATCTGGGAAAAAATGATACTGCACAGGCAATTTCCAATGCCCGGGAAGCTCTAAATATTGCACAAAACAATAATGATAATAGTCTTACGCTGCAAATTTTAAAAATGTATCCTTCATTAGACCCTGAAAACGCACCGGCTTATTTGAATGAATATTTGATTTTGAATGACAGTTTGCAGGAAGAAGAACGAAAAATCAGAAACAAATTTGCACGGATCCGTTTTGAAACCGATGAGTTTATTGCAGAAAACCAACTTTTGGCCAGACAACGGCAATTGTGGATCACCATTGCCTTTGGCCTTTTTTCATTAGCCATCTTAGTCATTGTAATTATTTTCCAACGTGTCAAAAACCAAAAATTACGGTTTCAACAGGGTCAACAGGAGGCCAATCAGGAAATTTTTAATCTGATGCTGGCCCAGAACCAGAAAATGGAGGAAGGCAAGCAGTCTGAGCAAAAGCGAATTTCAGAGGAACTTCACGATGGCATTCTGGGTGAAATGAATGGAATTCGGATGGTGCTGTTGGGTTTGAACAAAAAAATAGATGATGATGCCATAAACATGCGTGGCCAAGCCATTGAAAAGCTGCAGAAAGTGCAGGAAGAGATTCGGACAATTTCTCATGAATTAAACGATGCTTCTTATCAAAATTCCATAACTTTATAATATCCATTGAAGATTTATTAAAAAGTATTTGCGAAGCGGCTGAAATTGAGTATCATTTTAACTATGATGAAGGTCTTGACTGGGATGCTTTACGTGGCGATATAAAAATTAACCTTTACAGGATCATACAGGAGAGTCTTCAGAATTGCATTAAACATGCCGCTGCAAAAAAGATTTACCTTCATATGGATACCACAACCAATACGGTTGAAGTAACCATAAAAGATGATGGCAAGGGCTTTGACAGCAAAAAAGGTAAGAAAGGTATTGGCCACAAAAATATTACTTCCAGGATATCTAAATTAAATGGAGTCTGGAGTTTAGAAAGCACACCGGGAAAGGGAACGGTTGTAACGTTGGAAGTACCTTACGGCTTTACTGGATCTGAACCTGAAGTTCAATTAAACGGAAAAGAAAAATTTAAGCTAGCAGAAAATTCATCATTATGAGGACGATTAGGATATTAGCAGTAGATGACCATGAAATGACCACTATGGGTTATAAATTTATCCTTGAGGACACAGAATTTGAAGATTTTAAAGTAGTTGTAGATACCGCCAAAACATTTGAAGTAGCTAAAGAAAAAATAGAAAACTCGGTAACTTCATTTAATTATGACATCCTTTTATTAGATATACAATTAGCCCAGGCTTCTGAAGGGCTTGCAAAAACAGGTGAAGATATAGGTATTTTAGCAAGGAAGATCACTCCTAAGTCCAAAATTGTATTTATGTCCTCATTCAGTGATAACTACAGAATAAACAGTATTCTTAAGACTGTCGATCCCGAAGGTTATATGGTAAAAACTGAAATTGATCAAAAGTCGTTACAGGCCATGGTGCGGACCGTAATGTCCAATCCACCCTATTACACACAGAAAGCGCTTGCAGCCATTCGGAAAAAGATGGCTAATGATGATATTATTCTGGATGATAAAGACAAAAAAATACTGCATTTCCTATCCATTGGAACTAAAACCAAAGATATGGTTAACCATGTATCCTTATCCCTTCCAAGTATTGAAAATAGAAAACGGCACCTGAAAGCTATTTTTGGTGTTGAAAAACAGAATGATCAGGCTTTGATTACAGAATCCAGAAACAGAGGTTTTATCTAAATCATTCCCTGCTCCTAAGAAGAAAAGCTTCCTCAGCTTCTTTGAGCCCACTATTTAATCCTAAAAATACCAGATAAACCGTATTTATTCTATGGTTTTTATATAGTCTATTGTTACTAATTAAAATTAATTTTGATATAACCCAATATGTTTTTTATTATCATGCTAAACAAACAAGATAATTTTAGAGATAATCTTAAACTTAAGCTAGACGACAATCCTCAAATAGAAGGTTTGGTCGAATTTAGAAAGAGTTTGGAAAAGGATTATTTTTCCAATGTAGCTGTACGAAATTGCTCTGCGGATAACATCAGGGAAAATTTGGTCATTGAAATGGATTGTAATTTTAAACTGGTTGAAATTCTTTCTCATTTACAAAAAGGCACCTGGGGCGGAACGTTCCCAGCACCAAATAGCTGGTCTAAAAGTTCCCCTTTTTCGAAGGCACTGGAGAGATTGAATGAATTGAACAACAGGAGAATAGATGTTGAAGAACTATCTGTTTTTTTAAAAGATTCCTCAATTATTATTAAAAATATATACGAAAATAGTATAGAAGAACAATTGGGACAGATTCTTCAAACTATTGCGGAACACTATGTATATTTTACAAAGAAGCTTTCTGAAACGCCTTACGAGATATATATTCCCGTATTTGAGGAAGACCTCTTTGAAAATGATACCAAACTAAAAAACATTAGAACCGGCAATAATAGCAAAAAGGATTATTTTGAATATTGGGGTCTTTATTTCGATTCAGAAAAAGATGCCCTAATCTATGATCTGAAGAATAAATCTATCATATTTGGCGACTTATTTATGTTAAATCACTGATTAATAGATAACTACAAACAGAGCTATTTGTATTCCTTGTACTATGCGTTATTAAATAAAGGAAGGTTTTTCATTAACTTATTTACCTTTGCTTTTACCTCTGCTATCACTTCTTCATCTTCCGGATGGGTTATAACTTTATCTACTAAATCTACAATAAATATCATATCCTCTTCTTTAAGGCCTCTGGTCGTTATTGCGGCTGTTCCAAATCTAATTCCTGAAGTTATAAAGGGTGACTGGTCATCAAACGGAACCATATTTTTATTAGCAGTGATATCCGCCTTAACAAGAATGTTTTCGGCATCCTTACCTGTAATATTTTTATTTCGAAGATCTATTAACATCATATGGTTATCCGTACCTCCCGAAATTATTTTATAATCTTTTGCAACAAAAGCAGCAGCCATTGCAGCTGCATTTTTCTTTACCTGCAGCATATAATGTAAAAACTCATCCGACAGGGCTTCACCAAAAGCTATCGCCTTGGCTGCAATTATATGTTCCAGGGGACCTCCCTGGTTTCCGGGAAAAACGGCCAGATTAATTAATGCCGACATTTTCCGCAAATTTCCGTTCTTCAACTTTATACCAAAAGGATTATCAAAATCCTTCCCCATTAAAATCAGCCCACCCCTGGGACCCCTAAGGGTCTTATGTGTTGTAGTGGTAACAAAATGACAGTGTGGAATAGGATCATTTAATATTCCTTTTGCAATCAGACCTGCAGGATGTGCAATATCTGCCAGTAATAGGGCATCAACACTATCCGCAATTTCCCGAAACCTTTTAAAATCCATATCGCGGGAATAGGCAGAAGCGCCTGCTATAATTAACTTTGGCCGTTCCTTTTTGGCTATTTCTGCAATTTTATCATAGTTAAGTACCCCGGTTTCTTTGTCAACACCGTAAAATACAGGGCGATAAAGCTTACCGGAAAAATTAACAGGTGAACCATGCGTAAGGTGCCCTCCATGGGAAAGGTCAAAGCCTAAAATGGTATCCCCTGGATTTAAACATGCCTGATATACCGCAGCATTGGCCTGGGATCCCGAGTGGGGCTGAACATTTGCGAACTCTGCACCGAACAGTTCTTTTGCCCTGTCTATGGCCAGTTGTTCTACCTTATCAACTACCTCACATCCACCGTAATAACGCTTCCCGGGATATCCTTCGGCGTATTTGTTAGTAAGAACTGACCCTGCGGCTTCCATCACTTGGGGACTGGTAAAATTTTCTGATGCAATTAATTCTATTCCATTTAATTGTCGTTCTTTCTCTTCGGCAATCAATTCAAATATTTGATGGTCACGTTGCATAAAAGTATTCCTGTGTTAAATGAGGCGTAAAAATACAAATTGGTAGGCGTTAATAAGAAGAAAATAATATATTTGATCAGGAATTTATCAAATAAAAATTAACAATTATATCATGCTGTCAAAAACGAATGATCCATCCAAAAAAACATGGCTACCTGTAGCCCCTAATTCTGATTTTCCCATTCAGAATATTCCCTTCGGAGTTTTCCTGACACGTGATGATGTAATTACAATTGGCACACGAATAGGCAATCATGCCATTGATCTGGGCGCACTGCATCAATTGGGCTATTTTAATGGAATTCCACTAACAGATGACATTTTCCTGCAGGATACTTTAAACGATTTTATTTCTGATGGTCATAAAACATGGCGTTTAGTGCGAAACAGGATTAGTGAGATTTTTGACATTACCAATCCGATATTAAAAGAAAACCAGGAACACCGTAAAATTGTTTTATTCACTTTGGATGAGATAGAAATGCAATTGCCTGTCCAGATTGGGGATTATACAGATTTTTATTCAAGTAAAGAACATGCCACTAACATAGGTACCATGTTCCGCGACCCTGAAAATGCCTTACTGCCTAACTGGTTGCATATTCCCATAGGATATCATGGAAGAAGCTCTACCATAATTCCCAGTGACCAGAATATTCGCAGGCCTAAAGGACAGACCCTGCCCGAGGGAGCCAGCAAACCGGTGTTTGGACCTTCTAAAATGGTTGATTTTGAATTGGAAATGGCCTTCATTACTACTGACGCCAATAAACTGGGCGAACCAATCCCAATAGATGAGGCTGAAAAGTATATTTTTGGGCTCGTTATGTTAAACGACTGGAGCGCCAGGGATATACAAAAATGGGAGTATATTCCTCTTGGACCATTCATGGCAAAGAATTTTGCCTCTTCTATTTCTCCATGGATAGTTACCATGGAAGCTCTTGAACCTTTTAGAGTGGAAAGCCCAAAACAGGATCCAAAGCCACTACCCTATCTGAATCAACAAGGAAAAAACAGTTTTGATATTCATTTGGAAGTTACAATAACCCCTGAGGATGGTATTCCTACCACTATCACAAAATCCAATTTTAAGTACATGTACTGGACCATGGCACAACAGTTAACACATCATACTTCAAATGGCTGCAAGGTACTGAGTGGGGATCTTATGGGCAGTGGTACTATTTCCGGTTCAACCCCTGAATCCTATGGATCTATGCTGGAACTGGCATGGCAGGGAACCAAACCTGTTAGCCTTCAGAATGGTGAAAAAAGAACTTCAATAGAAGATTTCGATACCGTTACTTTTAATGGCTTTTGTGAAAAAGATGGGGTGCGCATTGGGTTTGGGGAATTAAAAACCAAATTACTACCTCCACTGGGGGGATAAGCCGCACATTCCGGGCACTGGAAGATCATTTTACCGAATTTATACGATATATTATCGTTTTTCGTTATGAATTATGTGGGTTTTGGCACAGCTATTGAAAACTGCCGTATAAACCCTAAAAA
>JAHEBI010000151.1 GCA_024642325.1 Eudoraea sp.
GTAAAAATAGCCAGGCATTAAACATTTTTAAGGCCGCGGCAGAAGAACAAGGATATCTACTGGCTTCTTCGGACAATATTAGCGATACACTTTCTATTTCTAAAAATATAATAATAGCGAGCAGGATGTTTCAGGCAGTTTCTGAACTTTTCCCTTTGAACAGCAGTAGAATTTATACTGCCGGATTTTCATCAGGAGCTAAATTTGCATCCCTTTTACCTTCTTTTGTCAAGCAGGTGGATGGTGTAGTTTCTTGCGGGTCCTTTGTGCCAAATGTGGAATTATTGGATGATAAAAAGCCTTTTTATTTTATCGGAATTGTTGGTAATGAAGATTTCAACTACACTTCAATGCTGCAGGGCCGGGAAATACTCAACAAGATGAAATTTCCAAATAATTTATTGGTTTTTGATGGGGGTGAAAACTGGACAGATTATAGTCATATAGACAAAGCCTTGAAAATATTTACGCTTTCATCAATGGCAAAAGGGAGTATTCAAAAAGATAATGAATTTGTTTTGAATGGTTATCGCCAAAACTTTGAGGAGTACAATCGGTTATTAAATTCAAATCAGAAGTTGCAGGCATATAACCTTCTGAATGAAATCATTTCTGTTTACAGACCTCACTTTGAAGTTGATTCATTGAAGGAGAAAGAAAAAATACTTAAAAAGGATAAATCTTATAAGACTCAATTGCGGAATTTTAACAATATATTATTTCGGGAGTCCCTCATAAAAGAGGATTATAACTTTAATTTGAATGAAGATTTGTCCACTTTAAATTACAATAACCTGGGATGGTGGAATTATCAGATGACCGAACTTAAAAAATATGACAATAATCAGGATCCTTTCGAAAGACAAATGGGAAAAAGATTATTGGGATATCTCAATGCACTTATAGAGGATAACATAGATATGGAAGAGGAATATCCTGTGGTTAACGATGAAGTGTTAAGTTATCTGTGGATGTTGAAAACTATTACTGAACCAATGGCCTATTCATATTACTTGAAAATTATATCAGACAGTTCCAAATACGAAGATTTTGGTACAGCCTTATTTTATCTGGAAGAATTGCTTAAAAATGGGTACCAGGACAAGGTGCAACTTTATTCACTTGAACATACAGCACTATTGAGAATTATGCCTGAATTCAATGCCATTGTAAATAAGTACCTCAAGGAATCCCGTTATGATGCCATTATTCAGGAATAGACTTTGCAATTAAATTAACATCCCAATCAATTACTAATCCTTTGGCAAGAGATTTTGCTGTTTCCTTTCCATAAAGGTATTCGCAAAGGTATAAAGAAGCTTCAAAGCTTTTCGCCCCGCCTGCGGATGTAATATACTTACCATCATGTACAAACAGCACGCTGTCTTTTACATTTAGATGAGGAAACATCTGTTTGTATTTTCCTATATCGCTGGGGAAAGTGGTAGATGCAACCCTATCCAGCAAGCCGGCTTTTGCCAGAACAAAAGCACCATCACAATGTGAAGTCATAAACAGCGCATTCCTGTTTACCCTTTTTACAAAATTAAGCATAGCAGTATCTTTTAAATCTGAATCCAGATGATGCTCTGCACTGGGAATTACCAGAATATCTATTGCAGGGAGGGAATCTCTTAAGTAATTAAAATCCGGTAAAATGCGAAGTCCCTCAAAAGTAGTTATTGGTTCCAAAGTATTGGCCACTGTAAATGTGTTCATAGCTTTGATGCCATTCCTGAACCGGGTATGTTGATAAATATCATAGGGGGCAGTAAATTCTGTATTATACGTGCCGTCCATAATCAGGAAAGCCACATTATAATAATCAGGATTTAATTTGATTTCTCTTTTGAGAACTGTACCTGAAGGATTCAAATGATTATCTTTTTTAATGCATCCGGAAGTCAGACTAAAAATGAATACCAGGAGGAGGAAATTTTTCATAAATTTTACTTATGGGTAGTTCTGAGCAGTACTTTTTTCAACCACAAAAGTAATAAAATGCCAAGGATGCCCACAAAAGTCACCAAATACCATGTGGTTTTATAACCAAACCTGGAAATGGATATCATCCCGGAATTATGTGCGAAAATATGAGAAATAGAAAAGGCAATACTATAGAGCGCCATATATTCTCCTTGTCTGCCTCTTTTTGCTCTGTCCATAGCAAATGCATTTGAGAACGGGAAAGCTATCATTTCGCCAAGAGTCATCAATAACATACCTATAACCAGTACTCCAATCCATGAAGTGCTATTTAGTATGAGCAGACTTAAGCTTACAAGTGTTAAACCTATGATCATATTTGATATTTTGGATAAGGACCTTGTTTCTAAAAACTTTATAAGAGGCATTTCAAAAACAAATATTAAGAAGCCGTTCATGCCCAGGAGTAAGCCTATTTGAGTCTCATTTAATGAGTGTATGTCCTTATAGTAAATGGGAATTGTGGAAAAGTACTGCACAAAAACGAAACCGAACAGAACCATGGCAATAATAAATACCCAATAAGGCGGATCTTTATATGCCGATAAAGGTGTCTTGTTTTCAATGCTGTCAAGGACTTTGACCTTTTTAGGATTAAGGAGGACCAATAGCAATATGCCGGCAGCTAAACAGGTAAGACCATCCGCCCAAAATAACCCACTGTAACCTGAAATCCCTATTATTAAACCGCCTAGGGCAGGTCCTGCAGAGAATCCGAGATTTATGGCCAGGCGTATGAGCGTAACAGACCTCGTCTTGTTTTCAGGTTTGCTGTATGCGCTAAGAGCGACAAATGTCGCCGGCCTGAATGCATCAGCTATGATCATTAACAAAAAAATACCCCCGCAAATTGCCCAAAAAGAAACAAGATATTGTAATGTTATAAAAAGTATTCCGGTCAATGTAAGACTTACGAGCATAACCTGATATGAGCCAAAAAGATCAGTTAATTTGCCTCCCAGCCAGGATCCAACTAGCGATCCTAACCCAAAACAACTCAAGATAATACCAACATTTTCCAGGGTGAAACCGAGATCCTGGGTAAGATAGAGCGATAAAAAAGGAATGACCATGGTCCCGGCCCTGTTAATAAGGGTTATTAAAGACAACCACCAAACCTCTTTGGACAAGCCCCTAAAGGAATTTATATAACCTGTATAAAGTGATTTCATGTCTTATAAATCATAAAAAAGCCTGACATATTTGCCAGGCTACATTTTTTAAAAACGGAATTGATTCTAAACATAGCAGCGCCGGTTCCTCGTAAAAGGATACTCCATTACCGTCATTGGAATCAATAATCTGCTCATATCTTTAGTCTTCAAAAGTAAAAATAAATAAAAAAAAGAGATATTGTATTTTTGGCGTAAATATGTGTCTATGAAAATAAAGCTGATATTAGGAATTGTATGTCTCTATATGTTTGTTTTAGGATGTGCGGATAAGCGTAAATATCACGATGCTATGAAATCTGATGTAGCTTCAGTAAATTCAGAACTGGCCGGGGAGATTTTAATGTTTCAAAATGCACTCAATGAAGAATTTAAGAACCCGGAGACTTCTCCCCTGCCCGATAGGTATCGTAAAGATTTTCAGGGATTGGATTTTTTTAAACCGGATACTTCCTTCAGGGTAATAGCCTCATTGACCAGGACGGCAGATGCAACTCCTTTTATGATGCCTACCACCACGGAACGTCTTTCCGAAGAGGTAGTTTACGGGGTAGCAAGTTTTGTTTTAAATGAGAAAAATTATAGGCTCGAAATCTATCAAAACCTGGAATTGATGAAAACTGCAGAATATGAAAATTACCTCTTTCTGCCTTTTTTGGATGATACGAACGGGGAAGAGACATATGCCGGTGGGCGCTATCTGGATTTGTCAATTCCTGAAGGAGATACAATTGTTCTGGATTTTAACAGGGCCTATAATCCTTATTGCGCTTATAATAAAAAGTATAGTTGTCCTATTGTCCCTAAAGTAAATTACCTGAACACTAAAATCAGGGCAGGGGTGAAAAGTTTTAAGCCGAAATCCAATAAATAGGCCCCGATGTATCACCATCAGGGCCGGCATTTATTTAACTAAACAAAACCAAACTAATTTTTTATCTAGAATGCAAATACAGCAGCCAATAAGAAAGAGGACAAACTTTTTGATGCTTCTATATTATTATTTATGAAAGCATCATCAGATGCACTGTCTAATCTGATTTCAGGAATAAAAGTCAGGTATTCCCCAACCGTAAAATTTCCTGATAGTGTTACTGCAAAAACACTGGAATCTTCAACTCCGGTTCCTATGGCACCATAATCACCCATTTCTTTAAAATATTCACCTCTTAATCCAATAGTAAAAGTATCTGACGTTGCATATTGAGGGTATAAAGCTGCACCATAAAAGCCAACTCCATCTGTATCCTGGTAAGTAGCATTTATTCCAAGAAAAAAGGATTCAGTTATATCAAAACCACCGGTATAGTCAATTTGGAATAGACCTTTTATATCCGTATCGGTAGGAACCCCCGCTACAAGAGTCTCATTAAATCCTTGTTTTCCATAAATAAAATTTAAAAATTGACCGGAATACCCTAATTGGGCACCAAAAGAATATTCACTGAAAGGGTTAATGTCTGTAAAATCTGTCGGATTCATAATGGCTACCATAGCAGACCAATCGTTCCCAAGGTCAAAATCAGCTTTTATACCGGCATGAGAAAACGGTCCATATGAAAACATATAGGAAGTACTGTAGTTAAAATTCCCAGTAGGTGAGATAACCTCATAACCAAGAAAGGTGTTGAAATTACCAAAGGTCAAGGTTATAGTTTCACTAACATTCCAGTAAACATATAATTGATTAATAATATTTGACGAACCTAAAGGTGATCCAAAAACAGCTTCTTCACCTCTGGGGCCAAAAACCAAATCGGCAACAACTCCCACTTTTTCACCTTCGTAAGCCCCAATTAAGTTGACCATACCTAATGCAAAACCAGGTCTGTTCGCAAAAGAAGTTCCGGGCGCCGTTGGCCCGACAGATCCACCATTATCATCCGGTATTACTTTGTTAAGGCCATTAAAATTTGCTCTGAAGTAGCCATCGGCAGATCCGCTAAAAGAAAACTTCTTTTGGCTGCCTTCTTCCTCTTCCTCCTGCGCAAAGGCTATCGTTCCAAGCAATAGTAACGCTAAAAGTAAAAGATTTTTTATGTAACTTGTATTAGTAAATGATTTCATAATTCAATGTTTTTGAGATTCCTTTTTTGGGAATGCGTTAATTTTTTAAATTGATTTTATTGAAAGTTTACATAACGGAGCGTTTGGCAGAACGCTCCGTTGGTTTTTGTATTATTAAGTTAATCCATTCTAAAGTCGGCATAGGCGTCCATGCCATGTTCAGCAAGGTCCAGCCCATCAATTTCTTCTTCCTCAGGAACTCTGATTCCTATGGTTTTCTTGAGGGCGAAAATGATTATAAAGGCTGATATGCAACAGAATACTCCCACTGAAGCTATTCCCGTTAATTGATAAATTAGCTGTTGCCCTCCGGCTTTGGCACCAAACAGGCCTACTGCCAGAGTTCCCCAGATTCCACATATAAGGTGAACTGTAACTGCTCCAACAGGGTCATCTAATCGAATCTTGTCTACCAAGGCAACTCCAAGTACAATTATTACACCAGCTATAAGGCCGATGACCACTGCCTCGTTAGGAGACATCAGATCTGCTCCGGCTGTGATACCTACCAAACCTCCTAAAATACCGTTCAGGAACATGGTAAGGTCCATATTCTTATACATAATAGTAGATAATGCTATGGCTCCAATTCCGCCGGCTGCAGCTGCCAAACAGGTAGTTACAAGAACAAGTGATGTAGCAGCAGGATCTGCAGATAATACAGAACCTCCGTTAAAACCAAACCAGCCCAGCCAAAGAATTAATACCCCCGCCGTAGCCAAAGGAATGTTATGACCCGGGATGGCATTTGCCTTCCCGTCCTTATCAAATTTGCCTATTCTGGCTCCTAAAAGGTAGATAGCAATCAATGCACCCCATCCACCAACTGAATGTACCAAAGTTGATCCTGCAAAATCATAAAAGCCTCCTTCTTCTCCCCCTAATGTAGAAAGGAATCCGCCACCCCATTGCCAGGAACCGGCTATTGGATAGATAAGGCCGACATATATGATAGTAAAAATCATAAAAGGGCCTATTTTAATACGCTCGGCAACTGCACCTGAAACAATAGTAGCCGCCGTGGCTGCAAACATTCCCTGGAATAAGAAATCCGTCCACCAGGTATAACCTCCAGAGGCGTATTCTGCCGTCATCCCATTTTCCGGGGCAGCAATACCAAAACCTGCAAAATCCAGTATACCCATCGAACCTTCTTCAAATCCGGGGTACATTAAATTAAAGCCACCTATATAATACAATAAGAGTCCTACTGTAATTATAAAGATATTTTTAAAGAGTATATTAATTGTATTT
>JAHEBI010000152.1 GCA_024642325.1 Eudoraea sp.
CGTAAATGAATTTTTGGGAGTTTCCTAAAAACCCCTTAAAATCTTTTTTCGCCTGTTCTCCACTAAGATTCTCATCAGAATCAGACAATGGATCTTTATCATTAAAATCTTTATCCATAATTATATGTATTGATCTCCAAATTGTTTTTTTACTTCTGCTAACACACTTTTAATAGATTGTTCCTTGGATTTGGGGTAAATCATCAGCACTTCCTTTTTATCCACAATTATATAATCTTTTAATCCATCTATAACAGCGATTTTATCTTTTGGCAAACGAATCATATTTCCGGTAGCATCTTCACATAAAACCTTACCATTTACAATCGCATTGCCATCACCATCTTTCCCGAGTTTCTCATATAATGACCCCCAGGTACCAAGATCATTCCAATCAAAAGTCGCCGGAAGAACAAAAATTGCTTTGGCTTTTTCAAGGATAGCATAATCTATTGAAATATTCTCGGCCTTTGGGTAATTAATATGAATAAAGTCCTTTTCCCCTTCCGTATTGAATATGGCAAATCCGGAATTAAATAACTCATATTGATCTGATTGAAATTCCTTAAAAGCTGCTAATATGGTTTTAACACTCCAAATAAAAATACCCGCATTCCAGATAAAATTCCCCTGTTTTAAAAATGTCCTGGCAGTCTCATAATCCGGTTTCTCTCTAAATTGCTTAACCGGAAACAAACCTGATGTTTCTTTTTGGGCTTCATTTTGTTGAAATTCAATATACCCAAATCCTGTATTCGGAAAAGTAGGCCTAATTCCAAGGGTACACATTACATCTTCATTTTCACATTTATCAAAACAGCTCCTGACATTGAGTTCAAAAGCTTTTTCATCTTCTATCCAGTGATCACTGGGAGCCACAATCATCAATCCTTCCGGATTTGTCTTTTTAATTTTTAAAGCCGCATATAAAATACAGGGGGCCGTATTCCGCATCACCGGTTCCAAAATCACCTGATCAGCAGCTATCATCGGAAGCTGATTTAAAACAATGTTATTATATTTTTCATTGGTAAGAATAAGAATATTCTCTGTTGGCACAAATTTGTTTAGACGGCTAAAGGTTTTTTGTAAAAGCGTGTCGCCAGAACCCAGCATATCATGGAATTGCTTTGGAAATTCAGATGTGCTTACAGGCCAAAACCTGGAACCTACTCCCCCCGCCATTAAGACGGCGTAATAATTTTTATTTTTTTTCATTTATCATCAATTAATTTCGAACTATCTCCACTTCCGCATGTGGTTGAAACAGGTATACCCTTCCTGACGCAACCTCAATACATTCATATCTTTTTACTTTTCTTTCTCCCTTTTTAAATAGCTTTCCATTATATAATTTAAAGATACTTCCAAAAGGTAATTCAAAAACGTGAATTTTATCAGTCGGAATATCATAAGATTTCAAAGCCATGGATAAATTCAAATCAGTTGTACTGCTGGCTTTTGGATTTCTAAAATGTCTTGCGAGGATTGGTAAAAGAGAAGAAGGAAAAATTTCCGGTCTAATAAATGGCAGCATGAGATATTGAAAAGTCCGCTTCCATTCCAGGCCATGAGGTTTTATTCTTCTGCCATATTTTTCAAAAGCTACCAAATGTCCAATTTCATGAATTAGTGTTATTAGGAAACGGTATTTATTTGAAGTAGCATTGACCGTAATTTGATGTGACCCATTAGGCATTCGCCGGTAATCTCCATGGCGAGTGACTCTCTGATCTACAACCTTTAGGTTTACGCCATGAATTTTGATTAGCTCCATACATGGAAATACGGCCTTTTCGGGAAGATATTTTAGTAACACATCGTTCATTATCGCAAAAATAGCTTTTATTGTATTTAATGCTGTGACCAAGTTCGGTTTTGTAATAAAAATGCTGCCGCCATGAGAAAACTAAAAAAAACGTTAGACTCTAGGGTGTGCTAATGCTCACCTGAAGCAGTTTACCATTGAAATAACCCTGGCCCTTAATTGCAAAATCCATTATATAAGCAGCCATATCCGCAGCACTTACAGGTGCTTTATATCCTGGAAAAGCTTCTTCCAACATTTCGGTCTGAACAGCTCCAAGTGCGAGAACATTAAATGAGGGTCCAGTTTCTTTAAATTCTTCAGCCCATAATTCTGTTAATGTAATTACTGCCCCTTTACTTGAACTATAAGCTGAAAGGCCCGGGAATTTCATACTTCCCTGTACTCCCCCCATTGAACTAATGGTTACCACATGGCCTCCAGGTGACATTTTTGGAATAATTAGTCTTGTAAGTTCTGCGACACCAAATACATTAACCTTGTATATTTCCTCAAATTCAATCCTTGATGTCTGAAGAAAAGGTTTATTCAATAATTGTCCTGCATTGTTAACTAGAATATCGACGGTTCCCCAGTCACCATTCAGGAATTCCTCAAGCTTCTCAAAATCCTTGTCGCTGCGGATATCAAAAGGAAATGCAGAGATATTCTTGTTTTTTAATTGCTTAATTGGCTTATCGTTTCTGGATAGTGCCAAAACCTTATGTCCATTTTGGGCAAAAAGGCGGGCCAGCTCATATCCAATACCCCTGCTGCATCCTGTAATTATTACATTAGACATTTAATAATACTTTATTTCCTGCTCCGGGGAATTTGAAATTCCTTCCAATACGGGAATCAAATTATTTATAACCCGGGCCATATGTTCAAAATTCATTTGGTCCACCTCATCACCAACCCTATGGTAATAATCAAAATTAGTAAAATCAAAGGTTGCAAAGGTTTGAGAAGGAACATTAAATACATTATGGAAAGGATAGTTATCCGATCTTTGAAAAAGGCCCATCTCCCTGGCGGCAGGTAAATATCCTACCAAATTTTTATTCGCATATTCATTACTTTTTTCTGCCAAATTGGATTTATCGTATCCTGTTACATACATCATATAGTCCTTGGCTTTCATAGGAACCCCTGTCATTTCAAAATTCAGCATTAAATAAAGATTAAGACCTTCTTCCTTTAATTTGCTGGCAAGGTGATTTGATCCCAGTAAACCTTTTTCTTCAGCACTAAAAAGAGCAAAGATTAGACTTCTTTTGTTACTTCTGGCAGCACCAAAATACCTGGCCAACTCCAGGACAGTAGTGGTCCCGGAAGCATTATCATTTGCTCCATTGGCAATCGCATCCCCGTTTTCAGCATTTATAATACCAATATGATCATAATGTGCTCCAATAATGATATATTCATTTTGAAGTTTCTTATCGGTTCCTTTAATGACACCAACAATATTGTAAGCCGGTTTTTGAAAATTATCCAATGTATCCCTAAAATATTGGAAATAAGGGTTTAATCCATTTTGATAAAAGATAACTTCTATAAATTCGGCCGCTTTCTCTATCCCTTCACTTCCGGAATCCCTGCCTTTTAAATCATCCGATGCCAAATAATTCATTATTCCCCTGACTCTTATACTGTCTGAAAATTTACTTTTATCAAGAGCGGTGACCACCATGGGTTTTACTTCGCTAACTTTCTTTTCTTCAGCGGATATATTCAGATTTCCTTTGAGTCCATCAGGCCCTGCAGGAGAATTAGAAGTAGTTGGCGGTGCTTGTTTTAAGGAACCACAACCAGACAAAAAAATCAATAATAGAAGTAAAATTATATGCTTCATCGGTATATCAAAAAATAAAAGGTATCCCAACTATTCCGGATACCCTAATTTATGGTTGAATCTAAATGCGTCGCTATTTTATCAGGCCAACATGGTCACAGGATTCTCCAGATAGGCTCGCAGAGTCTGCAGGAATTGAGCCCCTGTAGCACCATCCACTGTTCGATGATCACAGGCCAAACTAATTTTCATAGTATTTCCAACAACTATTTGTCCGTTTTTAACAACCGGCTTTTCAATGATAGCACCTACAGAGAGAATGGCGGAGTTAGGTTGGTTAATAATTGATGTGAATTCGAGAATTCCAAACATTCCCAGATTAGAAACAGTAAATGTACTCCCATCCATTTCTGCCGGAGTTAATTTTTTAATTCTTGCCCTTCCTGCCAAATCTTTTACCGAAGCACCAATCTGTGTTAAGCTCATCTGGTCTGTAAATTTCAAGACAGGCACTACCAGGCCATCGTCTACCGCAACAGCAACCCCAACATGAATATGCTGATTATACCTGGTAGTGTCACCATTCCATGTGGTATTAACCTGTGGATGTTTTTTAAGCGCCATTGCACTTGCCTTTACCACCATATCATTAAAAGAAACTTTGGTATCAGGAAGGCCATTGATCTTTTCCCTTGATGTTATGGCATTATCCATGTCCACTTCAATCATAAGGTAATAATGTGGCGCCGTAAATTTGGATTCACTCAATCGTTTGGCAATTACCTTGCGCATTTGAGAATTTTTCACTTCCTCAAAATGTTCCTCCCCGGTTGGTATAATTTGGGGGATACTGGCCAGACTTTGCGCACTTATTTTAGCTTCTGTAACCTGAGCAGGAGCAACTACTTCCTCAGACGGTACAAAATTTTCTACATCCCGTTTAACAATCCTGCCATGATCTCCACTACCCTTAACGGCAATAAGATTTATTCCTTTTTCCTCGGCAATTTTTCTCGCTAACGGAGAAACAAAAACCCGCTGACCTGAGTTTAGAGGTTTTTCTTCTTTAACGTCACTATGCGTTTCCTTGGCTGTTGTATTCTGAGCTGCGGCTAAATTGCCCGTTTCGGCCTTTGAAGCAGGTTTAGCGTTTAATACTGCATCGACATCAGTTCCGGCCGGACCAATAACAGCCAATACTTCATCAACCGGTGCTGATTCGCCCTCCTGTATTCCAATATACAGAAGTTGCCCGGAGTAGAAGGATTCAAATTCCATCGTTGCCTTATCCGTTTCAATTTCCGCAAGTATATCACCCTCTTCCACTTCATCTCCTACTTTTTTCAACCAAGTGGCAACAGTACCTTCTTCCATGGTATCACTCAGACGAGGCATTTTAACAATTTCAACCCCTTCCGGGATTTCATTTGAAATATTGGCATCTGACTTTCCGGAAGATTCCTGCGTTTTATTATTCGTTTCTTCCTGAGGTTCTACTTTACTTTTTGATGTCTCCTTATTACCATTCAACAAAGACGAAATATCTTCTCCTTTTTCTCCAATTATCGCCAATAATGTATCCACCGGTGCACCGTCTCCTTCGGCAATGCCAATGTGCAGCAATGTGCCTTCATGAAAGGATTCAAATTCCATTGTAGCCTTATCTGTTTCAATCTCAGCCAGGATATCCCCCTCTTCAATCTTATCACCAACTTTCTTTAACCATTTAGCAACGGTACCTTCTTCCATGGTATCGCTTAATCTGGGCATATTTATTACTTCTGCCATTTACTTATAATTTGTGTTTTACAAATGGATAGTCTTTTTGCTCATAAACCATATCGTAAAGCTGTT
This sequence comes from Eudoraea sp., assembly GCA_024642325.1. Lineage (GTDB taxonomy): Bacteria > Bacteroidota > Bacteroidia > Flavobacteriales > Flavobacteriaceae > Eudoraea. The sequence continues at coordinate 5,460 of JAHEBI010000152.1, forward strand.
CTACAGGAGGATATTCAGAGTCTTCGGCAAATTTCTCACATTCCTTAACAAGATTTTTCACCCTGTCATTAATAGCCTTCAATTCCTCTTCTGTTGCGTATTTTTTATCCTTAATGACGTCGAGCACCTGTGTGATAGGATCTATCTTTTTATATTCTTCCACTTCATCTTTTGTCCTGTAGTGTTGTGCATCGGACATGGAATGTCCTCTGTAACGATATGTTTTCATTTCCAGGAAAGTGGGTCCTCCCCCACTTCTTGCCCGCTCTATAGCCTTACTCATTTCCTCGGCTACTGTCAATGGGTCCATTCCGTCAACGGGCCCGCAGGGCATTTCATATCCCAGACCAAGCTTCCAAATATCTGTAGTATAAGCAGTTCTTGCTACCGAAGTCCCCATGGCATAACCATTGTTTTCGCAAACGAATACAACCGGTAATTGCCATAACATGGCTAAATTAAATGTCTCATGGAGTGAACCTTGTCTTACAGCGCCATCACCCATATAACAAAGAGTTACCGAATCTCTTTTAAAATATTTATCGGCAAATGCCAAACCGGCACCCAGAGGTATTTGTCCTCCTACAATACCGTGGCCTCCATAGAACCTGTGTTCCTTTGAAAAAATGTGCATAGAGCCACCCATTCCTTTAGAAGTGCCTGTTACTTTGCCATACAATTCTGCCATTACCTTCCTTGGATCCACACCCATCCCAATAGGCTGAACATGATTTCTATAGGCGGTAATCATTCTGTCTTTTGAAAGGTCCATTGCATGTAATGCGCCTGCTAAAACAGCTTCCTGGCCATTATACAAGTGCAAAAATCCACGAACTTTTTGTTGAATGTATACTGCCGCAAGTTTGTCTTCAAACTTTCTCCAGAACAGCATTTCCTCGTACCATTTTAGGTATACCTCTTTGGTAACTTTTTTCATCAAATAATTTTCTTTTAAGTGTTCTTGTTTTATACTGAAAAAT
>JAHEBI010000153.1 GCA_024642325.1 Eudoraea sp.
TCAATCACAGTACCCCCAAAGAAAAAAAATGGCTTATAAATTCAGTAAAAAATCACAATAAGGATAAATCAAGGGTTAAAGAAGTGATTGCCCTTGTAAAGGAAAAGGGCGGACTTTCTTATGCAGAAACCAAAATGCATGAGTTTAAAAATAAGGCCCTGGAACTTTTAAATACCTACCCGGACTCAGAGTATAAAGATGCTCTTGAGCTTATGGTAAGTTATGTGGTAGACAGAAAAAAATAACCCATAACAATCACCTAAGAAGCGAATTATAAATTAATTCGAAAAAATTTCAGATTTCGGGCAACGTTTTTAATTTCCAATACGTCTTAACCATAGAAGACTAAAATGAAACGCTTGAAAATTATTTCTTTTTATAATAATGAAAAAGTCCTGATAAGGAAGGCGATTTCAGGTCATCCTGATGCTCAGCAGGGTATTTATGACAAGTTTGCCCCTAAGATGCTGGGAGTTTGCAGACAGTATATAAAGGACCGGCATTATGCCGAAGATATAATGATTAATGGTTTTGTAAAAGTATTTAAAAGTTTAGGTACGTTCAGGCATGAAGGAAGCTTTGAGGGTTGGATCAGGCAAATAATGGTTAGAGAAGCCATTTCTTATCTCAGGAAAAAACAATTTGTAGTCTTTGATGATGAAGTATATGAGTATTACACTCCAGAACAGATTGACGTGTCTTCTGCAATGGATATAGAATATATTCAGCGATTAATTGACAATTTACCTGAAGGCTATAAAATGGTTTTTATGCTCTATGCAATAGAAGGTTATAAGCATTCAGAAATAGCAGAAATGCTTGATATTTCTGAGGGTACTTCAAAATCTCAGTTATTTAAGGCCAGAAGAATTTTACAGGAAACATTGAAAGAACAAAAAATATTAGGTTATGGAACCCACTAAATTTGAAAATTATATTAAAAAGGTTTTAAATGGAAGGGAGATTAAACCTTCGGAGAGCGCATGGCATAGAATTAAAGGGCAAATCGGCAGTGAAAACAGGCCAAAGAAAAGTACTTATTCCAGGTTTGGTATTGCAGCGGGTTTTGTAGGAATTTTAATGCTCTCCGCACTCTACTTTTTGGTGGATAATACGACTACTAATCAAGAGGCGCAAATTGCAGCTGAACCATCAGCCCCATTTGTTGTAAAAGAAAAAAAAGAACTCCTGAAAGCACCCGTTCCTAGGGAAGAAAGTTTGCTAACCACGGTAGAGCAATCCTCAGAAGACAAGGAAAAAGTATTACCGGATCTAAAAAAGAAATCAAAAAATGAAGTCGTTTTATCTGAGGATTCCCAATTGGTGAAAACGGAGGTTATTCAAAATAATATACGGGAAGATTCCAATGAAATTATTGAAGCTAAAATTGCTGAAGTATTATCTATGATGAATTCATTGGAAGAAAATAATAACGCACTTACAGATTTTGAAGTCGATTCCCTGCTAAGGAAGGCGCAAAAGGAAATTTTGACAGAAAAATTTTTAAATTCTGATAAAACAGTTAATCCGGATGCGCTTCTTTCACAGGTCGAAGGTGAGTTGGATGAGTCATTCCGGGATCAAATTTTCGATAAGCTGAAATCCGGTTTCAACAAAGTCAGGACGGCTGTAGCGGAACGCAATAATTAATACTGTCTTCCATCTAAAAAAAATCTTTTGGCCTAATTAAAAAAGTTTAGTCATCAATCATTAATCAAAAACTAAAATGAAAAAAATCAGCAGCTATTTAACGGTATTTTTATTATGCTTAATTGCCAATACTTTAGTGGCGCAGGAAAATTATAAAGACAAGATAGAAGAACTTAAGGAACAGAAAGAGAAGATTACACTGGAGGAAAAAGAAGCATTAAAGGATGAGGTGGAATCTATTAATAAACGCCTTGAACAAGGAGCTATTGACGATGAAAAAGCAGATGAGCTCAAAGAAGAGGCAGCCAGAAAACGAGCATTAAATATTGAAAACAGGCTGGCAATCATTGATAATCAAATAGCTCTGCTTGAACGTAATGAGGGAGAAGTGTTAGACAAAGAGAAACCCATTGTGGTCAGCGATGATGATGAAGGAGTTACCATACGGATTGATGGTGAAAAATGGGAGATATCTGATAATAAGTATGGTTGGTCGAAATATGATCGGCGTACATATTCAGATTTTATAATAGCCTTTGGTCTTAACAATGCCATTATAGAGGGCCAGTCTCTAAATGATACGCCTTATAAAGTAGGGGGGAGCAGATTTTTTGAAATGGGCTGGGCCTGGAGAACAAGAGTATTTAACAATACTAATTTTTTGCGATTCCATTACGGAATTTCTTTTCAATTCAACGGATTAAAATCGAAGGATAATCTTTATTATGTGGTTAATGATGAGGGAGAAACCGTACAGGAAGAGTTTCCTTTTAGTCTTAATAAGTCTAAACTAAAATTGGATAATCTGGTATTCCCCGTGCATTTTGAATTTGGCCCCTCCAGAACAAGAATTTCTGGTGATCAGGTCAGGTATTCTTTAAGGCATCAATTTAGAATTGGTTTGGGTGGCTATGGTGGTTTTAATATGGGAACCCGTCAGAAGATCAAATACAATGAAAATGGCTCAAATCAAAAGTTAAAGTTAAAGGGCGGCTTAAACAGTAATCCTTTTATCTATGGTCTTAGTGCCTATATGGGAGTGGACTGCTTTCTGCTCTATGTTAAATATGATCTAAATCCTATTTTCAAGAGCCCATCCGTTGAACAAAGGAATATTTCAATGGGGCTGCGTTTCGATATTTAGCGTTTTAAAAAAATATTATCTGTCTCACGCAGATTTCATCTAAGATGGACTATGCCTGGGACAGATATTTATTTTAATGGACTATCCATAATTTTCAAAAGCTTGCTTCATCTCCATTGTAAATTCATTCTTAAAATAAATGCGTTTGCAATGTTCGCAACTTACAACCTGGGTTGTTGATATTCGATACAATGGAATCCAGAACAAATGAAAGTAATTGGGGTTGCTTTCACCTGAAAGCGTATTAGGCTGATTACAATGTGAACATATTAAATGATTCATGTTTATTGTTGTTGTTTTTCCGGGACGAATTCCAAAAAATAATATCATGATAAATTTTATAAGTTTCTACGGTAAAATAATCTTCTATAATCAGATTGTATTCTAAAAATACTGTATTTTAAAGGATTCTATTTTCTTATTTTTACATCGCATAAATTTAACCACTTTGATTTCAAAATTCACCATAGATCAGGTTTATGAAACCGCCCGGCTTGAGGAAGTTATTGGCGATTTTGTACAATTAAAAAAATCTGGTTCGAATTTCAAGGGTTTGAGCCCGTTTACAGATGAACGTACACCTAGTTTTATGGTGTCTCCGGTAAAACAAATCTGGAAGGACTTTAGCAGCGGGAAGGGCGGAAATGTTGTTGCTTTTTTGATGGAACATGAACATTTCACCTATCCGGAGGCCATTAAATATCTGGCAAGGAAATACAATATTGAAATTGAAGAAACAGAACGTACAGACGAGCAAAAAGAACTGGCCGATGAACGCGAAAGTATGTATCTGGTTTCTGAATATGCCCAGCAATATTTTGAAAAGACGCTTTGGGAAAAGGAAATGGGTAAGGCTATTGGTCTGAGTTATTTCAGGGAACGGGGTTTTACTGATGAAACCATTAAAAAATTTGGACTGGGCTATAGCCTTGACCAGTGGGACGCTTTTACCAATACCGCCATTGAAGAAGGATATCAGCAGGAATTTTTACAAAAAACCGGCCTCACCATTATAAAAGAAGATGTAAATAATCCTGGCGTCTCTAAAAAATTTGACAGATTTAAAGGGAGAGTAATTTTTCCCATCCATTCCATGAGCGGACGTGTTCTGGGATTTGGGGGCAGGATACTTTCCAATGATAAAAAAGCAGCTAAATACCTTAATTCACCGGAAAGCGAATTATACCATAAAAGCAAAGTATTATATGGTATATATTTTGCAAAACAAGCGATTGCCAAAGAAGATAATTGTTATTTGGTAGAAGGCTATACAGATGTTATTCAAATGTATCAAAGGGGAATACATAATGTGGTATCCTCCAGTGGTACGGCTCTTACACCCGAACAAATCCGATTAATCAACAGGCTAACCAGGAACATTACAGTCTTATTTGATGGTGATGCAGCGGGTTTACGTGCTTCACTGAGGGGGATTGATCTTATTCTTGAGCAAGGGATGAATGTAAAAGTCTGCACCTTTCCTGAGGGAGAAGATCCTGATAGTTTTGCTAAAAAAAATGAAGTTGAGGAGATCATACTTTACCTGCAGGAGAATGCCAAGGATTTTATCCAGTTTAAGACTTCTTTACTGGCTAAAGACGCGGCAAATGATCCAATAAAAAAGGCCGATACCATTCGAGAAATTGTTAACAGCATCTCAAAAATCCCGGACAGGATTAAACGTGAAATCTATATTCAGGAGTGTGCTCAAATAATGAATATTTCAGAAGATGTTTTATTTAATACGCTGGCGCAGATTGGCAGGAAAGAACGCACAGATGCATCTACGATTGCCAGACAGGAACAGAAGGCTTTCGAGGTTGTCAAACATAGCCAGAAAGAGGAAAAACTGGATGTGCAATATGAACTGGAACGGAAAATAATAGAAATGCTTCTGCTCTATGGTAATGAACTTCAGGAATTTGAGGACCTTGTTTTAAAGGAAAATGAAGAGGGTGATCTTGTCCTGGAACCGGAAAATATGGAGGCAAAGGTATATGAAAAGGTATACCTGGACCTTCAGGAAGATGAAATAGAGCTTACTCATGACAAATTCAGAAATATCTATTATAAATTAATAGAAGGGCTTAACGAAAAAGAAGACTTTACTATTGCCACATTTATGACCGAACTAGACCAGGAAATGGCAACCCAAATTTCCACCATATTAATGGAGGAAGAAAAATATGAGCTGCATCATTGGGAGCGGAAAGACATTTATCCGAAAAACAAGGAAAAAAGTATTTCCCAATTGGTAAGTGAAACAATTTTAACTTTAAGGTGCTTTCTTATTAAAAAAAGGATTTCAACCTTACAGGAAAATACAGAAGACATAAACGGAGATCACAAGGAAACCCTTGAAGAGATCATGAACTACCTTCAATTAAATAAGCTCCTAAATAAGAAATTAAACAGGGTGCTCTCATAAAAGATTTATCCGGATCACTTTTTTATATGTATTTAGGGTATAAAAAACCCCGGCCTAAAGGCCAGGGTTTTTTTAATTAATTATAGGAACTTAATACAGTTCAAGGGCCTTTGCTTGTTGAAGCAAATCCACAAGATTATCAACATTCAATTTTTTCATTAAACGAGCCTTATATGTACTGACTGTTTTTTCGTTTAGATTTAGTCCCAGGGCAACATCCTTGTTGCGTTTGCCACTGGCCAAAAGCTTCAGCACTTCAACCTCCCTGGTAGATAATTTCCTGAAAAACCTGCGAGGTTTTTGAGTTCCTTCATCAAAGGCCAGTCGCTGAGCCAATTCATTCGTAATAAACATATTGCCTTCACTTACCTTTCTAACGGCAGTAATAATGTAATCCAAATCTGCAGTTTTTGAGAGATAACCGAATGCTCCTGCCCTAATAGTACTTAGTGCATATACGTCTTCAGATTGGCCACTGTAGATCAATACCCTAATGTCCGGATATTCCTGTTTGATCTTTCTCAGGGTAGCTATTCCATTAATTTCCGGGATGTCCATTTCAAGAATAACAACATCCGGGGTCAAAGTCTCTAATTTCGCAAAAAGTTCAGTAGTAGTGGCAACATCATCAATAATTTGAAAATCTGAAGCGGAATTTAATACGTGCTTAATTCCCATTCTGACTATTGGATGATTGTCTGCAATTAAAACTTTTATCATATTGGTTGGTTTTCTAGATTTTAACGCGAGGGCACGTCCAAAAATACTGACATGCAATGTAAGGTTAAATTATCTGATTTCTTAAACAAAAGTCTACTTTTTTTCTTAATTAGCGGGAATAATTGTCCTATTATTCGTCTTAATCAACTGATTCTTAGTTAAGATGTTATTTTAGGATGTCGGGGATTTCGCAAACAGGTATAGGGAGCATCTTATGTTGATTCATGGTATTGTATCTCTTAAAGATGAGAAAGACTTCTTTTTCTCTTCCACTGAAATTATCTGCCTCCTTCCCTGCATTGTTCATTTGCATGGCCCACTCCAGTTCCGGGTAAGAAGCTCCAATCTGATCCTCATCCGTTCGTGAATCACCCCATAGACCATCAGTTGGGGGAGCAACAATTATTTCTTCATTAACTCCTAAATATTTGGCAATTTCGTATACCTCAGTCTTAAGGAGGTCTGCAATCGGACTGAGATCAACCCCGCCGTCCCC